>CAZTBN010000001.1:0-24757 GCA_964611955.1 uncultured Pseudomonadales bacterium
AAATATAATCAGAATGGGGTTCTAAGGGGACTCCCCTTAGTGGAGCTTCGGGGTTAATACCCCGTAAGCAACAGAGGAGCAGGCTTTGATCTTGCACAGCAAGACAAAACACGACAGGAGTGAAACTCCTTAGCAATGAACGAAGTGAATTTATCTATTAATTATTTTAAACTTTATGAAGGGAATTATTTTAGCTGGAGGTTCAGGTACACGCTTACAGCCTCTCACCAGAGTTACAAGCAAGCAGTTACTGCCAATTTATGATCAGCCCATGATTTATTATCCTTTGCAAACTCTATTGCAAGCTGGGATAAAAGATATTTTAATCATTGTTGCTCCTGATCATGCTGGTGATTTTTTAAAGCTCTTGGGTAGCGGTACTAAGTTTAACTGTGATTTTACTTATGAAATTCAAGATAAACCAGAGGGTTTAGCTCAAGCCTTTTTAATTGGAGAAAATTTTATTGGAGAGGACAGCACCACACTAATTTTAGGAGATAATTTATTTGAAGATGATTTTACACAGGCAATTCAATCATTCACCACTGGCGGCCGAGTCTTTGCCAAACAAGTTCCAGATCCACAACGGTTTGGAGTAGTCGCTTTTGATCAAGAGCAGAAAGTCACCTCAATTGAAGAAAAACCAGCACAACCAAAATCAAATTATGCTGTCACTGGTTTATATATTTATGATCACTCTGTGATTGAAAAAGTCAAATCTCTTCAGCCATCTCCAAGGGGTGAACTAGAAATTACTGATTTAAATAATTTATATTTACAAGAAAATAGTTTGGATGTTGCTTTTGTAAAGGGTGAATGGTTTGATACTGGTACATTTGAGTCAATGCATCAAGCTATCGAGTTTGCTCGCAACAGAACTCTAAAAGCAAAATAGCTTTTATTATTTACTATGGAACGACTAAAAATGTCGAGATTTAAATTTAGCTGTTTTTCCTTCATAGCAATAGTTGCTGTTATTTACCTTCATCTGGTTGAGTTTAAAGTTAGTTTTGTATCTGCCCAAGAAGATCAGATTTTGTATTCCAGTGCTTACGAGCAAGATTTATCTCCAGAAATTGAAACTTTAAAAACTCAGCTTTTAGTGCAACTGACTCAATACCAGCAAGATGAGCGAGAGTTTAGAATTGCTCGCGAACAGTACAAAACCTTACAAACTCTTAACTCTATTGAAGCAACCATTGGGGCCAGCAAACAAGCGATGCATTCCAGAAATATAGTGTTGGCTACTTATTTAGAAATTTTACGTTTAAGAGTCAATCAGACTGCAGGCTTTCAGCTATCACATAAAACTCGAGCCTTAGCATTAATTGAAACTGACAAAGCCCAACTATTAGCCTTTGATGCGCAAATTGACCAACCTTTAAATAGAGAAGCCATGAATCAACTGTCAGCACAGTTTGTCCCGATTGGTAATCAGGTAAAGCAAAATAGTTATTATATTTTGAGTTGTTTGGCAATTGCTCGCTTGCAAGCTGTTCACAATCAATCTCAACCTGTTAAGGAAGCCGTGACCGCAATTGGTACTAATGAAGCTAACTCCATTGAAGAATCTCAAAAACTCAGGGCCATTAATGAAGCTAATAAAGTGCTTGATTTAATTCCCACTAAATTAGATACTGTTTGGAATAATGCAGCAACAGCCCAAGCTGCTAATCGTAATGAAGCTTTTTATCGCAATTTAACTAAGGAACTAGCACCGATCTATTCTTTACTGTCCCAATCAATTTCATATTTTACAGAACTGGAGGCAATGAAATGACCAAATCTAAACCTGAGCCAGTTGCAGATTATTTTGAACACAATCAGTTAGAAAGCTGGAATACTGATCATTGGTGGAAAAAAACCACTGATGAAAAACTAGGCAAAAAAAAATTGCCTAAGTATAAAAAAATAATCTTAATTGTCTTAGTAATTTTGACAGTTTCATTTATTTATCTGTCAACCATTACTCAGCCAGAAACTCACATCCCAGAACTATCCACAGAGGAAACTACTCGAGCAGAACAGTCTTCACCAACCTATACTAGCTTGCAACAGCAACTTAAGGACTTGAATCAACTGTTGCTGCTAGCAGACCCGGCTATTAAAGAGTATCCTTTTCCTGAAGTTAGTTTAGATTTAGCCATTGATTAGCAGGCTTTATCTTTATTGTCGTGGAAAAATAATTTATACTATATGTCCATCATTTAATTAATAAAACTTATGTATAATTTTTTAGAATTTACTTCCAAATTAGATCACATTGTTGAACATACCCAACAGGATTTGTCTTCATTAAGAACAGGTAAAGCTAATGCGCAGATGCTTGATTCAGTCAGAGTGCCAGTTTACGGAGCTAGTATGGCCATTAATGAACTGGCAAATATCAGTGTGCCAGATTCTAACCTGATTGTCATTGCCCCTTGGGATAAAAATATTTTAGCTGATATTGAAAAATCAATTCAAAAATCAGATTTAAATTTAAATCCTGTGGTTGACAGAGATATTATTCGAATTGTGGTTGCTCCTTTAACTGAAGAAACTAGACTGGAATTGGTTAAACAACTTCATCAAAAGGTGGAATCAGCTCGTGCTATGATGCGCTCAGTAAGATCTGATATTAAATCTGAGATTGAGGATTTAAAAGGCCAGTCGGGTGTGAGCGAAGATGATATTGATCGTGATCTGGAAGAACTAGAATTAAAGATGGATAAATATGAAAAAATTTTGCAAGAATTAGCTACGCGAAAAGAACAGGATCTACTTAAGCTTTAATCATTAAAACCTTTTTTTTGAGTTTGAGTTTATATTTCAGATTTATTAAATTATTGCTAAATTTTGACAGATGCCAGTTATCATTGTGATCTTAATCATTTCTTTTTTAGTTATTATCCACGAGTTGGGTCATTTTTTGGCTGCTAAAAAAGCTAAAATTACAATTGAGGAGTTTGGTCTTGGCTATCCACCCAGAATATTTAAAGTTTTTTCACATCAGGGTACAGACTTTACTATTAACTTAATTCCTTTTGGAGGGTTTGTTAAGCTTGAAGGTGAAAATGGTCAAGAACAAAACCTAGAACTGCAACAGTCCAAAAAAAATAAAAAATCTCAGAGTTCTTTAGCAACAACGCCTTTTTATACCAAAACAGCTAAACAGAAATTAACAGTTATTTTAGCAGGAGCTGTCACTAACTTAATTTTTTCCATTATTGCTTTTGCTGGTGTTTATTCAATGTTGGGCATACCACTTTCCTTATCTGATCAAGCCAGAATAGAGTCAATCTTACCTGATTCTCCAGCTAGCGCTGCTTCACTACCGACTAATGTGAATATCGTTGAAATTCGCTCTGCTGCCGCTGTTTATAAAATTGAAACTTTTTCTCAAGCTCAAGAGATTATTAGCCAGAATTATGGTCAACAGATTACCTTATTATTAACAGATGAATGCCAGGGTGTTTCCTGTCCCACTACCACGCATGAATATCAAGTATATGTTCGCACTCCAGAGGAAACACCGGCTGGAGCAGGCGCTTTGGGCATTGCTTTTCAAGATGTAATTTTAGCTTTTTATCCTTGGTATGAGATGCCATTTCGAGGCACTTGGTATGGATTAAAACAAGCAGCTTCATTTGGATTGTTAATTTTACAATCTCTGGGGGGGATGATCTCACAATTAGTCACATCAGGCAGTGTTTCTCGAGATATTGCTGGTCCAGTTGGTATTGTTTATGAAGCGCAACAAGGCAATATTATTAGTGATAATTTTTGGATGAACCTAGGATTTGCTGGTATGTTGTCCTTGAATTTAGCAGTAATTAATTTATTACCCATTCCTGCTCTAGACGGTGGTCGGGCCTTTTTTATCTTGCTCCAAAAGATTTTTGGTAAAAAAATTAATAAGATTGAACTGTATGCTAATTATGCTGGTTTTGTTTTATTGCTGATTTTAATAGCTGCAATTACGATTAGTGACATCTCAAAAATTATTCATTAGCTTGCAAGAGATCAGCTAATTCTGATTTAATCCCTTGGAGCTTTGCTACTATAAATAAATCAGAATGGGGTTCTAAGGGAATTCCCCTTAGTGGAGTAGGCTTTGATCCCGCTTAGCGGGACAAAAAGCCCCAGGAGTGCAACTCCTTAGAAAAAAGAGAAGCGAATATATTCTTGGCAAAAAACATTATTTCTGATTTAATATATTGATTATTAGGTTATAATTTTAAGGTCATTGATTTATCATTATTATTAATCAGCAGCAATCATAAGCATCATTTTATGAAGAAAAAAAACTTAGTTTTAGCACTTATTATTTACTTATTATCAGCAGGTGGCTCGTATGCTTTCTTTTCACAAGTTGACACTGTTAGTAATAATGATGCAAACGTAACTACTACTACCGATGCTGAGTCTGAAACAGCCTTGGGGTTATTACTGGAAATTGATCCGAGCGAACCTGTAGATCAACCTTGTCCTATTAATGGTGCTTTGTACACCACCACTGAAAGAAATGCCTGGGAGAAAAAACGACCTTTATTTATTATGATTGAAAATAGTCCTGATGCTCGTCCTCAATCTGGTTTAAGTAAGGCCGACGCTGTGTTTGAGGCTGTGGCTGAGGGTGGTGTAACCAGATATGGTGCGGTTTTTTATTGTGCTGCCCAGAAACAGGATGTTGTGGTTGCTCCAGTACGTAGTGCTAGAACTTATTTTGTGGATTGGGCTTCTGGCTTTAATTTTCCTCTGTATGTTAATGTGGGTGGAGCCAATTTACCAGGTCCAGCCGATGCTTTAGGCCAAATTAGAAAATATGGCTGGGAGTTAGAAAATAACTTGAGTCAATTTTCGATTGGTTATCCTACCGAGCATACCATGGAAACTGCTACAGAGGCACTGTGGGCAGTTGCAGCCAAGCGAGATTGGACTAACACTGATCCCGATGGCAATGAATGGGCAGATGATTATACTGGTTGGGTTTTCGAAGATGAACCAGCTGCTCAGGGTTCGGTTAATAAAATTTCTTATAGTTTTTGGAGTGGCTATAATGACTATTCTGTAGAATGGAGCTATGATGGGCAACAAAATGTATATTTAAGGACTTTAGCAGGTCAAGAAGATCTTGATTTAGAAACTGGTAAAAGAATCTCTGCTGCTACTGTCATTGTTCTTAAAACCACTGAAAAAGGACCGATTGACGAGCTTAAACACATGCTCTATACCACTATTGGCAAAGGCACAGCTTTAATCTTCAAAAATGGAGAAGTGATTGAAGCTAATTGGTCTAAACCAACTAGAGTTAGTCAACTTAGATTTACCGATAGTCAAGGAAAAGATGTAAAATTAGCACGCGGCAAGATTTGGATTAGTGTTCTTGGTTTGGGCAACGAAGTTGAATATTAATGATTCAACTCACCTGACGTAATCATTTCTTAGATCAGCAGCTAACTGGTGCTTGTCATAATGCAATTTTCTCGATAAAATTTGAGTACAATTTTTAATCAAATGAACCTAGTTCAGTTGATTTAATATCAATCACTCATGTCATCATGAATAAACTAGAAGATATCCTGATTTCTAAAGTGAGAGTAAAAATGTTAGTGCTTTTTTTTACTAATGCTGAAGAAATGTATTATGTTAGACAGCTAACTCGTTTAATTAATGAAGAAATTAATGCAGTGCGTCGTGAGTTAGATCGATTGCTCGATACAGGCATGCTTAAAAGTGAAGAAAGAGGTAACCGCTTATATTATTTTTTGAATAAACAATATTTGTATTATCAAGATTTCATGCAAATCGTTGCCAAGAGCTCAGGTTTGGGTGATCAAATTAGAAAAAAAAGAAGAAAATTAGGAAAATTAGATTATGTTATGTTCTCGGTTAAGTTTGTTTCAGGCATACAACCATCGCGCGATGAAGTTGATATTTTAGTAGTTGGAGAAGTAGTATTACCAGAGCTGCAAACCTTAATTAAGGCCAGAGAGACAGATCTAGGTCGTGAAATTAATTATGCTGTTTTTTCTAAAGAAGAGTTTGAGTTCCGCAAAACCAGAAGAGATCCTTTTATTATGGATATTTTATATGGGTCAAGAATCATGATTATTGGTAGCGAAATAGAGTTTTCACATCGCGATACTCCTGGTTTAAATTCTTAAAGGAATTACTCCTCAAATTAATTAATTTAAAATTATTGATTATGAAAAATACTGTTATTTTTGATATGAAGCAAACTATTTTTCAGCCGACCCAGACTGAAGATGCTCGCACTCAAGCTGATATTCTAGCCATTAAAGAAATGCCAGAGGCAATGGCTACATTTTTATCTTTCTATCATCAGAATTATAAGATTGTGATTATTTCAGATTCTGAAATTCAAAAATCAAGAGAGCGTCTGCAATATTTACTCACGGTTCATCAAGTTGATCAAGATACCCAAAAACAGATTTTTAGTTCAATAGATATTCTAACCATGCAATATTTTGGCAGCAAACATGATCCTGATGCGTGGAAAAAAGCCATGGAGCCCTATCACAACATTGAATACATTTTTGAAGATGGAGAAAATAAACTGCAAGCTGCCGGAGAAGCAGCTCAAGCTTTGGGTAGTCAGCCACAACTATTTACCAGCATAGCTGAGTTTAATCACCTGGCTAAGTAACTGCTTTTTAAACCAGTTTTTTAGCTTCTGCTAATAATTTTTCCTTAGTATTTAGCTCTGGTTGATCAAGAACTTTTTCCGTGAGTTGATCTAAAACTTCACCAAGTTTTGGTCCAGGTTGTAACTGCAACTCTTGCATTAAATCATGACCATTAATTGCCAAATCAGTGGTATCAAAAGGTTGATTTAACTGCTCCACAATTCTTTGTTTCAACTCTTCTAAACGCCAACTGGTTTTTTTGGCACCGCTGCCCAATCGATCTGCTTCGCGCACGGCTAAGATATCATCTAAATATTCTAAACCAACGCGTTTGATTAATCTTCTAATTGCTGCATCTGATTGATAAGGTTGATAATGAAACATATGATGTCTGACCAAAATAAATAACTTCTCTCTTTGCGCAGCTGATAGTTTCAATCTTTGGGCAATTTGATCAGCCATACGTGAACTGACTAGCTCATGATTATAAAAAGTGATCTGTCCGTTTTGTACTTGAGCTGTTTTAGGTTTACCCACATCATGTAAAAGAGTAGCTAGTCTGACGATTGGATCTGGTGAGGGACAGGCTTTTAAAGAGTCTAAAGCATGAGTCCAGACATCAGTATCATGATGGCCACCTTGCTCCACACCCATGCCTTGGGCAATTTCGGGCATAATATATTGTAATAAGCCAGTGTCTTGCAACAGTTGAATGCCTCTATCCGGCTGATCAGTGGCTAAAATTGCTAGCAGTTCTTGCTGAATGCGTTCCGCACTAATTTTTTTGATTAAATTAGCGTGCTCGGCAATTGATGATAGGGTTAATGGCTCAATTTTAAATTTTAATTGACAGGCTAATCTTATTGCTCGTAGCATACGTAAAGCATCTTCCTGAAATCTTTGATCAGGGTTAAGCACAGTAGTGATGGTTTGTTTAGTCAAATCTTGAAAGCCATGATGCTGATCAACTAATTGATATTGATCTGATGATAAAGAGATAAGACTATTAGTAATAGTTTGACTGGCAAATATTTGTTTTAAGTGCTCTGCTTTGACTTCAAGAGCCATAGCATTAATGGTGAAATCTCTTCTTTTTAAATCCTCAACAACAGAATCTCCCCATTGAATTTGGTCAGGTCTGCGAAAATCTGAATATATGCCCTCAGAACGAAAAGTAGTAATTTCTAAAGGAGGTAAAAAGGCTTGTTTTTTTTGTTGAGCCTTAAGATAAGTTTCAACTTGTTCTTGTAAAGAGTCATGAATTTTAGCTGCTGCAGCTAGATTAATAATGGAGTTTTGTTGATGCTGAGTATATTGAGTGGCAGAGGCCTTCATGCTCGTGTTAGGTATGGTAAAACCTTCGTTCACCAATTGAGCTGATAGGTTGTCGTAACCAATACCAACTGTACCAAACTCATTGGTGTAATAACTATCGCTAAAAACAGTTTGAATTTGATCTGGAGTAGCATTAGTGGTGAAATCATAATCATTAATCAAAATTGCATCATTATCGGTCTTGGCTAGTTGAGCCAATGATTGTAAAAGTAAATCTCTGACAGCTCCTCCGACAATATAGGCCTCAAAGCCTGCCTGAGTTAGCTTCCACATCACATATAAAGCTTCAAAAGGAATTTTAAGTGATAAATTCATGATTTTATTATAGCAGTTACCTGATTTTTCATTAACAAGTTTATTTTGATTGAACACATCATGTTGAGGTTAGAAGGTAATTTTTTTTGCGAAGATTACGAAAGAGAAGTTATTTTGACCATTCACAGCAAGCGGTTTCTTCTGATTAAATACCCAGCAGCTTGCTGCGTGGGATATAATCAGAATGGGGTTCTAAGGGGATACCCATTAGTGGAGCTTAACTTTAATTAAATATTATTAAGTAAGCGACACAGGAGCAGGCTTTGATCTTGCACAGCAAGAGAAAACGCCCCAGGGCTGAAACCCCTCAGAAATGAGCCAAAGCGAAATTATTATTTAAACTGAACTCAACATGCAATGGAAACTTGCCAATCAAAAAATTATCACCAGTCAAACAGAGTTGCTACAACAATTATTTAAGAATCGAGAGATTCAAGATACTCAGGATTTTTTAACTCCCCAAGCTCCTGCTGAAATATCAATTAGTTCTTTAAATATTGATGAACAACAGCTAAAAAAAGCAGTTAAGCGGATTCAAGAAGCGATTAAAAATAAAGAAAAAGTTTTGATATATGGCGATTATGATGCTGATGGCATCACTGCTACTAGCCTTGTGTGGTTAACCTTGAATCATCTCGGTTTAGCCACTCAACCGTTTATTCCTGATCGCTTAAAACATGGCTATGGCATGTCCCTAGCTGCTCTGGAAGAGATTCAACAAACATATCAGCCAGCTTTAATTATTACTGTTGATAATGGCATTGTGGCTCATCAAGAACTGGAATGGCTTAAACAGCACCAAATTGATGTGATTGTGACCGATCATCATCAACCCTCAACCAAAAAATTATCAGCCACTGCCATAGTTCATACCACCAGCATTAGCGGTGCTGGTGTGGCCTGGATGCTCATGCGACAGCTAGATCAAGCTTATGCTTCTCGGTTGCTTGATTTGGTTGCGATTTCTACTATTGCTGATCAAATGCCCTTACTATTAGCTAATCGCAGTTTTGTTTATTATGGTATTGAGCAGCTGCGTCACAATACCAGACCTGGTTTAAAAGCTCTTTTTCAAACAGCAAACATCAATTGTGATGAAATTAATGCTGACACAATTGGTTTTATGATTGCTCCTCGTATTAATGCAGCTGGCAGGATTGCTCAGGGATTAACTGCAGCAAGATTACTGTGTACTCGCAAATTATCAGCCGCGATCGCGTTGGCAGAAAATTTAGAACAGCTCAATCAAGATCGCCAGGATTTGACCTTGGATCAATATAAAATCGCTTTGCAACAAGTTGAACAACAGTCTCAACAAAAATTATTAATCGTTACTAGTGACAAGTTTCATGAAGGGGTGATCGGTTTGCTGTCTGGAAAATTAACTGAAAAGTTTTATCAACCTAGCATTGCTATCTCGACTGAAAATAAGGTAGTTAAGGCATCTGCTAGATCTGTTAAAGGCGTTAATATTACTGATTTAATTAGACAGGTTGAAGCTGAGTTACTCAGTGTTGGCGGTCATGAGTTAGCGGCTGGTTTTAGTGCTAGTAAAGAAAAATTACCCACAGTGATTCAAAAACTGCAAGAGTTAGCTAATCAAACCATTGCTCCAGAACTATTAGAGCCAAGTTTACAGATTGATGCTTTAGTAGCCGAAGCCCTGCTTAATCTTAATACTTGTAAGCTGTTTAGTCAGTTAGAACCGTTTGGCATTGCTAATCCTCAACCTATATTAGCGATCAAAAATATGATTGTTAAAGATGCTTTTAGTATGGGTAAAGATAAGCAACATTTGAAGTTAGTTTTAGCAGTTAAGGAAGATGACTATCAAACAGTTAATGCCGTGGGTTGGAATTTGGGTTATTTAACTTCCAAACTCAAGTTACAAACACATATCGATTTAGCTTTCAACTTGGAGTTAAATCAATGGCAAGGTAAAGAATCTGTCCAGCTCAAGATTAAAGATCTTATTTTTTCTAGTTAACTGGCTTTCAAAATCTCAAAAAAGAAAATTTCAGATTTAATCTAAATACTCTAAAACAACCTTTTCTAATGATTCATAAGGTAGCGCGCCAGCAATAAATTCATATTGACCCTTACTGCTGATCAACACCGAAGCTGGTGTACCAAGAACTCCAACTGCTTTGGCTCCGGCCATTTGATCGTTCAGGATTTGGGTAATCTCTTGCGTATCCATGCAACTTTCTAATTGGGCACGATCAAAGCCCTGTTTTATCGCTAGTTCTATATATTCATCTTTTGTAGTTAAACGAGTATTGGCATTAGCTTGCGTAAAAATTTCAGTATTGTATTGCCAATAGGCTTCATTATCTCGATCTAGAGCAATACACTCACCGATTTTAGCAGCTTGACCTGAGACTGAACTAACGCCACCTAATAAAAAGTTTCGATAAACAATAGCCACATCATTAGGATAATTTTCCACTAGTTTTTGTAGAGTTGAAGAAAAGCGAGCACAAAAACTGCAATTGAAATCTGAGTAATTAACGATTGTCACTTTAGGATTTTCTGCCCCTAGTAGATGATCTAATTCAGTAATAGGTGGCACGTTTTCAGGTTTTTCTTGCGGTTTAGTATTTTGTGCTTGATTGTTACTAGTTTTGCTATTTGCCTTTTGTTGATTAGTTTTTATCCAAGAAGAACTAATTGAGATTACTAAAACAAAGATTGCTATAATTAGCAAAATCAGGGCAAAGTTTTTGTTAAAAAATTTTATTGCTAAGTTTAGTTTCTCAGTTTTAGTCATAAATCAATGAATCATGATTAATAGTTTAAACATTATATAGCTAAAGCAGAGAAGCTTGGCAATTACTAGTTAAATTAAAGCTAACTGATATCGCAATGAAAACCACTAACTGTAATCGTCGCTGGACTGCATATGAAAAAAACCAATTATTGAAATTTGGTTTTTCTTTAGCCAATTTAGATCAATATCAAGATCAGCCCGTTCAATATATTACTGGTTATGCCCAGTTTTTAGACTATTATTTTAAAGTTAATCATCAAGTGCTCATTCCTAGAGTGGAATCTGAAGGATTAGTGATCATGGGCTTAGAATTTTTAACAAACTATTGTTCAGTCAAGACCACTCAAGAGTTGAGTTTTGCTGATGTAGGTACTGGATCTGGGAACATAGGTATCAGTTTATTTTTGCAGTCATTAGAAACTCATCTGCCTGTTACAGCCATTTTAAGTGATATCTCTGCTCCAGCTTTAAGCATTGCTAAGGAAAATGTGCAACATTTAGTTGTTGTTCAACATAAAGAAAAAATCAAGATTATTGAATCTGATTTATTAGCTAATTTTCCTAAAACTAAACTTGATTTAATTGTAGCTAACTTGCCTTATATTCCTGATCAATATTTAGATTCTACTAGTAAGAGTGTGACCGAGTTTGAGCCAGCCATTGCTTTAGCTGGTGGTGAGGATGGTTTAAAGTTTATTCGCCAGTTATTAACCCAAGCACAGCATCATTTATCAGCCCATGGTTTGATCATTTTAGAACTAGATGAAAGAACAAAAGTTAGCGCTGAAAATTTAGGTTTGAATAATAGTAATTGGAATTATTTACTAGTTTCAGATGTTTTTAAAAAACAACGTTATTTATTAGTCAGCCCGCTATCAAAAATAGACTTAAATCAGATTGCATTAAGCCTGCATAATGATTAAGATAAATCTATGAATAATTTAACCACCCTGCTTGCTAAAATCTTAAAATTTATGGTCCAGATTTGGAAAACCATAGCCATCTTTATTGGCTCAAGTTTTATGTTAATCATGATTATCTTAGTTGTTGCAATTGTTAAGTTAAGCTCTGCAGAAAATTTATCAGACAATACTAAAACTATCACTGCTGGCAGTAATGAAGAAATAGCTTATGTCAGATTAGCTGGAGAGATAGCTTATAGTACTGATGATAGTTGGCTGAATTTCAACCCTTTTGTGATTGATCCTCATCGCTTACGACCCTTTTTTAAGGATTTAAGCAATAATTCAGCTATCAAAGCAGTAGTGCTAGAAATTAACAGTCCTGGTGGTTCTGTAGCAGCCAGCGAGGAGATTTATCAAGAGGTTGTCAAACTAGACCTTGTTAAGCCAGTTTATGCTTATTTTGGCGAGACTGCTGCATCGGGTGGTTATTATATTGCTTTACCTGCCAGAAAGATTTTTGCTTCTATTCCCACCATTACCGGTTCAATTGGCGTAATTGCTTTTGATCCAGATTTATCAGGATTATTTGATAAATTAGGAGTTAAAATGGAAACCTATCAAACTGGACAGTTTAAAGATCTTGGTTCAACTAGTCGGGCTGCTACAGATGCAGAAAGAGCAATTTTTACTGATTTAATTGATGATTCTTATCAATTATTTATTGATCGTATTGAGGAAAATAGAACTTTAGATCGTAATACTATTTTAACTTTGGCTGATGGTAGAGTCTATTCTGGTAAGCAAGCTGCTGCTAATGGTTTAATTGATCAAGTGGGTACGCTTGATAATTTATTTAGTACTGTGGAACAAGATTTAGGTTTAAATAGCCCCACCATTAAAGAATATACTCCTAGCGGGGGAGCCTTTGGCAGTTTATTAGGTGCTAAACTGGGTCATATTTTACCTAGTGCGCTACTAGGCTCTTCTCTACAATCCAGACAGGGATTACACTATTTATGGGTGCGCTAGCAATTAGCTTTCTCAATAGGTGAGCCTTTTTTCTTGTTAAGACTATTGTTAATTCAACTCTTCTAATCGAAGATATGATTGTTGGTTTAAGACAAAGCCAAGCCACTAGTCGATATAATATAAATATCGTAAAAAAAACAATAATTTCTACTTCCCCTTTTATAAACAGTGTCATAAAATAAATTAATTTTTTTAAACATTAATTTATTTTAACTAATAAAGAAGTATTTTTGTATGAGGAAAAGCGTTAAACTAATTTTAAGTTAGCTTTTTTGTACTTAAATTTTTTTATGGTCATCGTTACTGGCTCCCGGGCTAGGATTCGAACCTGGAATAACTGTTTCAGAGACAATTGTGATGCCATTTCACTACCCGGGAATTGTCAACCTTTATTGTTCTCAAGAGTTACTAATTATACCGTAGATTTCAGTTATTTTTAAGGTTTGCTCAATATACTAGCTATTATGAGCAAAAATTATAAGCGCATTTTAATTTTAGAAGATGATTATCAACTTTCTAAAACATTGCGATCCTTGTTGCAAACAGAACTTCAGGCTGAGGTGCAATGGACCGATAGTGTGGACAAAGCCATTCAGTTACTAGACCTCAACCAATATGATTTAGCCATTGTTGATTGGGTATTAACTAAACAAGAAACAGGGCTAGAGTTTATTGAGTATGTTCATGAGTCTTTTTCGCAACTTAAAATCTTAATGTTGACTAAGTGTAATACTGTGGAGCAACGGCTTAAGGCCTATCACTTGGGTACCGATACTTATTTAGCTAAGCCCTTCAGCTGTGAAGAGCTTTTAGTTAAAATTAATCAACTGTTTAATCAGTTTAAATTAAGTGATAACCGGTTAGTTAAATATCAAAATATAACTTTGTATTTAGACTCAGGCAAACTGCTAATTGATAATCAAGCTATTACCATCAGGCGAAAAGAGGCAGCTATTCTTAAAATCTTAATGGCCAATAATTCCTCTGTAGTAACTAAACAACAGCTGATTGATCAAGTTTGGTTAGATCCTAACAAACAACCAAATATTAATACCATTGAAGTCTATATGCGCAGATTAAGACAAAAACTTGGCCCTTATGCTTCATATCTTAAAAATAAAAGAGGCTATGGTTATTTTTTTGCTAAAGGAAATGAACAATGAATGGTGGTATTTTTGTGGGGCTGTGATTCGATTTTGATCTGTCCAGAAAAATGTTTGAGCACTACCTGTTCGATAAAGGTTAAGCCAGTACCTTTATTGTTTAACTTATCGCTAGTCACAGCTTTACCCCCACTATCCCTTAAACATAAAAATCCTTTACCAGCATCGGTTATTTTTAAGTTTAAAGTTTGTTTAACGGTTTGCATAAACAATAACACTAATTTATTAGGAGCATAATTTTCATATGATTGAAAAGCATTATTTAGCAAACAGACAATCACTTCTTGAAAATATAGTTTGTTACCACGTAAATACTCATCACCAGTGAGTTGTAGAAAAGGCAGTAGCAAACCTTGTTGTTTGGGATTTTTACAAATTTCAATTACTTCGTGAATGGCCTCCAAAACATTGAATTGGTGACATTGGTAATTTTTAAGATCATCGCATTGTTTAACTAAGGTTTTTAAATATTGAGCTGACAGCAAGCATCTTTTTAAATAGAGATGATCATTGAGTTGTTTTGGCTGAGTTTGAGCGCAACGAGTGAGTAACTCCAAATTAATCAACAAATTAGTAATGGGCGTTTTCAGAGAATGCTGTAGCACTTTGAGACTGGAAAAATAATTATGATCTGGAAATGATGTTAATTGTGATTGATATTGCATAATAGCAATCTATCAATCAATTCTTAAATAAACCTTAAATTTTCACAGGAATTTGTGATGAATTAATCATTTTGGTCAGAAACTAGCTTGGTAATGTCCCAAACTTGATGGCAAGGAGCATTAAAAGGTCTACAGGATTCAAATAAAAGCTGAGCATTGTCTAAATTAATATTAATCCGATGTGAGTTAGCTACTAATAATGTTTGATCATAGTTTTTGGTTAAAGTTATAATTTTTGGATCAAGCTCATTAATTGGTTGACCAATGCCAGTTACAAATAAATTAGTCACATCTCGATTATGCAAATACATTAATAATCCGTCTGGGAGAGTACCAAAATAACCTTCACTGAGCACCAACACTGAATGAGTTTTAGCTTGAGATAAAATTAATTCCACTGTTTCCTTGACACCAAAACCAGCTGACCACTCAGTTAAATACTGAACTCGATCTGCTGAAACAAAAGGTGTGGCAGAAGGATTAAATAATAAAGGACTGATGAACTGCACAGAGTTCACAAAACTTATTAGTATCAATAAAATAGCGATTAATTTGGTGACGATATTTTTTTCCCAGAGTGTTTTAAACCCCAATACCGCTGCTAGAGTTATAAAAATACTGACCTCAAAAAGATAGCGAGGATAAACAGTTCTGCCTAGTAAAAATATGGGCAAGGCATATACCATCCAACCTAGATGTAAGACTATGGCCATTCTTCTATTTTTAGCTAGCAAAGAGATGATGGCCAAACACATGACTGGAAAGGTTAAATAATCACTGAAATAAGAAATATAGTTAGGCCAACTTTTAAGAGTGTCGTGCCATTTGCCTTGTAAAAGAATTTCTTGCCAGGAGAAGAGAAAATCGTTGCCTCGAGAAAACAGTTGGCCAAAGGCAGGATGCAGTTTAAGTAGTAAAAATAAACCTAAGCCGATTAAAATTGAGATACAGATGTAGCTGGTTAGTTTGGCTAATTTAATGATGGAGATCTGTTGATCATGTTTAACATCAAATATAAATATCATCATGATCAGAGAGGATAAAAAGAGAATTGCTGGTATTTTAGTTAAAATACTCAAACCAAAGAAAAATCCTGCCCATAAGAGCGGTAATAAACCTGTTTTTAGAGAAAAGTTATTACTACTTGATTTAACTAGTTTGATAACATTTAATAAGGTTAAACTGAGAAATAAAGTTAATAATCCCTCCATTAAAGCCATGTGATGATGAAAAAACCAAAAAGGGAGTATGGCTGTTAAAAGCATGGTCAGACATTGATATATTGGCTTAAATCCAAGTTGCTCTGCAATTAGCTTCATTACCCACAATTGGATTGCTCCAGCCAACACCGATAGAAATCTGCTGGCCAATAGAGGATCAGAAAAGATTAATTGAAAAGGCACTAATAGCCAGACGAACATGGGAGTTTTGCCATCATTGAGCGGAAAAAATAGATATTGTCGCCAATCGTCAATAATTAACTGTGCCCAGCGAATATAGATGGATTCATCAGCAAAAACTGGCAGGGCAGTCAGTTTAACAAGGTGAACCAATAAATATAATAAAGTAAGAATTATAGGTACAATCAGAGTTAGCAATTGAGGCTTTAATTTTAACTTCATTCTTTTATGATAGTCTTTTTTGAGAAAACATAAAACTTCAGTACAGTGAAAATGATAAATATTAATATCGCTGACCAAGTGATTAATTTTTGCTGGAGTAAAACTTGCTGGGTGTAATCATTGCTATTTAACCACGGTAAATAACGCAATAAACTAGTCACACTAAAAAGGATTAAAACAACTCGCCAGTATTTATTTTTAATAATTGGTAACCAACATAAAGCCCAAGTCAAATACCAAGGATGAAACTGTTGTGATCTGGCTGTTAATAAAGGTAAAAACATGAGTATTGAAGCAACTAAAATTAAATTAGGTAAAAATTGCTTAAATTTAGAAAAAGTATTGGGGAAAAAAATCAATAATAATAGTATTCCGTAAACTGGAGCGAGCGCTAAACTAGCAAACTTAATTGAAATTGAGATGGCCCAAACGCATAATCCCAACAAAGACAGACTTAATTTATTTTTTTCTGATAGAGCTTTTAGTAACAACCAAATTCCAATTAAAGCCAAGAGCATCATCCATAAATCATTGTGAGCATTGCTAATAATTTCAATTAAAACTAGGGGGTTTAAAAAAAATAAGGCCCAGTTTAAAAATGATAAATCAGATTTGAAAAGTTGTTGATGAAGTTTATTTAAAACAACATTAGTGAGCAGAAGACTTATAATACTCAAGATTCTAAAATTAATCCAAGTTAAGAAAAATTTTCCTAAGCCTAAAATATAGGGTAATAACGAAAACACAGTCCAGCCGTAACCATAAGGTGCTGGAGTATGCACATTATGCATAAATCTAGTCCAAGGATCATAAGAAAATTCTAGGGCAGTTCTCAGATGAGGATTAACTTGATAAAGCCAGACCATGCGACTGTTGAAAATGTAATTAAAAACATCAAAAGATAAAGCGTTGTAGCTTAGTAGTAAAGGAGCGCTGAATAACGTTAATAACAATAGTTGCTGTTTGAAATTGAGTAGCTGGTTTTTTTTAATGCTCAGACAAAGTAAAGCATAATTGCTAAATAATAAAGTGATTAATATGGAGAATACTCTGGTGAGCAACACTCGATCATTAAAAAATGTTTGCCACATCCAAAATTGAAAAGAGGTAAACCAGTCAGCCTTAATTAAAATCAGATTGGGAGCAGTTAAACCATAACTAAAAACTCCATAAATTAGCCATAAGCCTATGTACAGACCTAACCACAACTTGGTTTTTTGGGAGATATCCTTAAACATGCTCTTAATTTAACTGTTTTTAGTAAGTGAATACTTGCGTTGCAGCTCAGCCATTCTAATTTTGATAATGTCTTCAAACATGCGCAAACTATCTTTAATAGGATTAACTCTATCGGTGTAGAAATGTTGCCACAATATGGGCACTTCTTTTATCTTAAAGCCGTATTTGCGAGCTAAAAATAATAGCTCTACATCAAAAGCACCAGTGAAAGCATCTTTTTGTTGCTGGTGAGGACCGTAAACATAAAGCATGGGAAATAATACTTGAGCTGAATGCTCAGAAAAGAGCTTAAAACCACATTGAGTATCTTTAATACCCGCTACAGCTAATAATTGCACTACTAAATTGAAGCCTCGGCCCATGAGATGCCTGTGAAAAGGCTCTTTATCTCGTTTGGCTCCAATGATCTCTCTTGAACCAATAATGACATCAAAACTGCTTGTATAAGGTAAGAGTTTTTCTATTTCTTGAATTGGCGTTGATTGATCAAAATCAGTGAACAAACGCCATTGACCAGTGGCACTCATCATGCCGCTACTGACTGTTGGTCCCTTGCCTCGATGTGGATTGGCTTGCACTCTCACTTCTGGATGTTGCTGAGCGAATTTTTCAAAAATCTGTAAAGTGCCATCGGTTGAGCCATCATCAGATAAAATTACTTCCCAAGTAAATGGTTGCGATTTAAGATAGTTGACCACATCTTGCAGAATTGGCCTTTTAAGATTTTTAGCCTCATTATAAGCTGGAATGATGACGGAAAGATAAGGTTTAGTAGGCATATTTTTATTCTAGTTAGATACTCATGAGAAGGCAATAAGCCGAATGATTAGTTTTTTGGTTCTCTTAGGATGTATATATCAGGTTGATCCTCATTAACTATATGTTGATCGATATTTTTATAGGGAAAGGTCACGATCTCATAAATAGGTGATTGTAAAATATCTGAAACTTTTTTTTCTTCGTCGATAATGACCAAAGTATTAGGAGTTTCTCCCTTATCTCTAATAATTGGTGGCTTATCTGTAGTTAACAGAAAATAGCGATAACTTTGACCATATAAATCTTTTGTTTCAGAAAGTAGCACGATTTCATATTTATCTTCTTTAGTTAAATTTTGATAGACTTGTTGACTAGTATTTTGAGTTCTTTGATATAGATAACTAGTTTGTAAAGGAGATCTGTAATAATTATTAATTAAAAACCAGCTCAAAAAGCCCAGCACAGGTAAAATTAATAATTTTTTATTAAGTTTGAGCAGCAACTCTAAAGCTAGAGCAAAGATAAACCCGAATACCGGATATAAATAAGCAATATAATGATTGTAAACTGTTTCTTTATAGAATGATGTTCCTAAAACACCAATGCTTAAAAAGCTGAAAATAATTAAAACAAAACTAAATTTACAAAATAATTTCTTTTTAAAATTTATCCATAGTTGAACTAAAGTTAAGCCTATTAAACTTAAGGCAAGAGCTGCTTCTGCTTTGCCTATTTTGCCCAAAGGAACTCTAATTAAAATTTGTTTGGAACGATCGAGGGCTAAACTTGAAAAGGAGGAGATACGCTCTATAACTGCAATAGAATTTGTTTCACCAAAAACGTCTTCTTTGGTAAAGAGATTAATAAAGGCTCTAACATTTAAACCTTGATGTTTAATATCAAATAAAATTTGTGGAGTGAGCGATAGAATGAAAATTACCAAGCAGGCGCTACTAATTTTTAAAATTTGAGCCAAGAATTTTTTCCTGTTTTCTTTAGTAGTTTTTTTAAATAGATTAATAATACTAAAGATCCAGATGACAGCAATTGATGCGCCTGTTAAAAGTGTTAAATAATGTAGCTGAATAATTAAGCTAAATAATATCGCTACAATTAGCCAATTTTTTGGCTTTTGAATGGCTTTCCAAGAAAAATAAATCATTAATAAAGAAAATAAGGGAGCTAAGTTGGGGTTCCAGCTAAAACGAGAAATGTAAATTGCTTCAGAAGAAAAAGCCAGAAAAAAACTAGCCATTAAGCCCACTGTGGGAGAAAACATTTTTTTACCCAAAGCATAAATTAGATAAACTGTAAGAGTACTTAAAATGGCGACAGCATAAACTGGACCAAGTGGACTAGGGTAGCTTAGCCATAAAAATGGCAACATAAAATAATAATAAAATGGACCCAGATACATGTTGCCTACACTAGTAACTGGTCCAATAAAAACTAATTCTAGGTTTTTGAATATTTGAGAAACAAGAATAGCGTCTCTACCTTGATCGCCTAAAAACATCAGAGTGTCGGGGATTTGATAAAGGCGCAAAAAACCAGCCAGCAAGGTAATCAAAATTGCCAACCACCAGTGCCATGGTTTTGCCTTAAGATAGTGGGAAAAACTTTTAAATTTCATCTAAAAACAATAACTTATTTTTTCTTTTTCCAGATGATAAAACTATAAGCAAAAAAGTTCCAAAACATGCCGATTAAAATACCAGCCACAGAGAAAATGGGACCTGTATCTAACTGATGATTAATAATAGGCAAAACAAACAAATCTTTAATGCCAATAAAAGTCACCCCTAAAAATGCTATTAAAATTTGAATTAGAATTGAGCCAACAGAAGTTAAATTAAATTGAATGAATTTGAATGGCACTTGCTTTAATTTAAGTTTTCTATCTTTAAAAGTCCACAAATTACTAAGAATGAAGTTAAAAATGATTGAGCCTTCAATGGCGAGAATATTGGCGATTTGATAACTAAAAAATTGACGCCAAATTTCCAAGAAAACTAGTTGTAAAAGTGCAGAAAGCGAGCCAACAGCCAAAAATTTAAAGATTCTGGTTTTCATAAAATCCTGAATTCGAGTTTTTCCTAAAAAAATTAAGTTATTGACAATGTATTCAGGGCCAATCTTGCTTTTGCCAATCGTTCTGTCTTTAAAATGAAATGGTACTTCAGCAATTTTAATTTTTTGTTGAACAGCTTTATAAAGAAAACCAATTTGAAATGTATACCCAGTAAAGCGTTGCTCTCTCATTTCTGGGCTAATTTTGTCATAAGTAGCTTTGGTAATGGCTCTATAACCAGTTGTCCAATCGCTAATTGAAAAATTAGTTAGAATAATTCTGATCACAATATTGCCAATTTTACTCAAGAATTTACGGTGTAAACCCCAATCTTTGGGAATACTGCCACCTGGGATATAACGAGAGCCGATCACTAAGCCATTACCTTGATCAATTTTAGTTAAAAAATCAGGAATTTTGGCTGGATTGTGAGATAAATCAGCATCAAACTCAAAAACAAGATCGTTGTTAAGCTGATTAAAAGCATAATCCATGCCTTTTAAATAAGCTGCACCCAGGCCTGCTTTATTTTTGTTTAAAACTAAATGAATATTGTTATATTTTTGTTGGAGTTGCTGCACAACTTTATAGGTTTCGTCAGGAGAAGTATCATCAACTACTAAAATACTCATCGACCATGTATTGATCTTTTCAAAAACCTTGAGAAGTTCAACAATCGTTTTGTCAATATTACCAGCCTCATTATAAGTAGGGATAATTACACAGGCTTTTTTCATAGTTTAATTTTCTTTAATTAATTCTTCATTCACCATTAAAGTCACCAATTCTTCAAAAGTCACGGTTGGCTTCCAACCTAATTCTTTCATAGCTCGACTTGGATCACCTTTTAATTGATCAACTTCAGCTCGGCGATCAAAAGCAGGATTGTGTTTATAAACAGTTTCCCAGTTACTAATGCCAGCAGCTTTGCAAGCGATTTGTAAAAATTCTCTCACAGAATGAGTTTCACCAGTGGCAATAACATAATCGCGAGGTTCATCTTGCTGTAACATTAACCACATTGCCTCAACATAATCTTTAGCATAGCCCCAGTCGCGCTTGGCTTCTAAATTACCTAACTCAATATACTTCTGTTTACCCAGTTTAATGCGAGCAATAGAATTGGTGATTTTTCTGGTAACAAACTCTAAACCACGACGTGGCGATTCATGATTAAATAAAATACCACTGACTGCAAATAAATTATAAGATTCGCGATAGTTAACCGTAATCCAATGGCCATACACCTTGGCTACGCCGTATGGTGAACGCGGATAAAATGGAGTTGTTTCTTTTTGAGGTGTTTCTAAAACTTTACCAAACATTTCACTAGAGCTAGCTTGATAAAACCTGGCTTTAGGAGCAGCCACATTCATGGCTTCTAAAACTCTGATCACTCCTAAAGCAGTGACTTCTCCAGTTAAAACCGGTTGTTCCCAGGATGCTTGCACAAAAGATTGAGCAGCTAAATTATAAATTTCATCAGGTTGAATATCTCGAATCGCTCTAGTTAAAGAATGCTGATCAATTAAATCTCCAGAAATAAGTTTTAAATTTGGATCATCAGTAATAGCTGCAATACGAGCGAAATTTTGAGTGCTAGTTCTTCTGGTTAAACCATAAACTTGATACCCTTTTTTAAGTAATGATTCTGCTAAATAAGAACCATCTTGACCGGTAATGCCGGTGATAAATGCTTTTTTCATATTAATTTAATCTTTCTTAGTTCGATAATAATTTAAAGTTCTAGCTAAAGTTTCTTGAATTGAAATCACTGGTGTCCAGCCGAGCTGTTTTATTTTACTGTTATCAGCTACTACCTGACTAATGTCTGTAGGACGAATTTTAGTCTCATCTTGAATAACTGAAATTTCAGCTTTAGACTGACTAACCAGTATATCAAGAATTTGGGCAATGGTGTAGCCTTGACCTGAGCCAATGTTATAAACCTCACCTATCTCACCTTGATTCATCAACAAGATATAGGCCTTAACCATATCTTTAACGTCAGTAAAGTCTCGAATAGCGCTTAAATTGCCCACTTGAAGATCTAGTTGTTCACCTGATTCAATCTTAACGATTTGCTGAGCAAAATCTGCCACCACAAATCCAGGAGCTTGACGCTCGCCAATATGATTAAAGGATCGAGTGCGAATAATCTGTAAATTATTTTGCTTGTAATAGGCATAGGCTAACATGTCTTGAGTCACCTTAGAAACTCCATAAGGACTGATTGGTCCTAGCGGATCAGTTTCTCTGAGAGGACGATCTTGAGGCTGATACTCCAAGGCACTGCCGATACTTAACAGTCTGGCTTGCGGACGAACCTCTTGCATCGCTATTAAAACACTTAATTGAATTTGAGTGTTGATATCAAGCACTTGTTTTAGTTTAGTAAAGCTACTACCCACTCCAGCTAAAGCAGCCAGATGATATATATGATCAGGCTGAATTTGGGAGATCAGTTCTTTGGTTGCTTCAAAATCAGTAATGTCAAGAGAATGTAACTGAGATTCAGGTAAAATTTCCGCAACATAACCAGTATTTTTGCCATAACTGGTGACATGAACGTTTGTTTGACCTTGTTCCAACAGGGCGTCAACAAGATGAGAACCTGCAAAGCCAGTGCCTCCAGTGATTAAAATAGTGGGTGAACTATTTGTGTTTTGATTCATAAGCTTATTTTTTCCCAATTCCTTGATAAATATAGCCAGCAGTAATTAATTTCTTATGATCGAATTGGTTGCGCGTATCAATAAAGACTTGTTTTTTAGTTAATTTAGTGGCTATAAAGTTAAACTTAATTATTTCTGGCCATTCAATTAGGCTGATAATTACATCGGCATTATTAAGAGTGTCTTTAAGATTACGCAGTTGGGTATATTTATTTTGATTACTTTCGGGTTGCCAAGTAGCTTTAGGGTCATAAGCTTGAATTATCGCTCCTTTTTTTAATAGTTCAGGAATAACTTTCAGGGCTGGAGCATCTCTAGTATCATTAGTATGAGGCTTAAAAGATAAACCCAAAACTGCAATGATCTTATTTTTCCAGCCATTAGTTATTTTTTCATACTGTTTTAATAATTTAGGAATTCTTTGCTCGTTAAGTTGATCTATTTTAATCATCAAATTGTTTGATTCTTTAGCTTTTTTTGCATAAGCAGCTAATTCCTTGACATCTTTGGGAAAACAAGAACCGCCATAACCCAAACCAGGATACCAGTAATGAGCTCCAATTCTCTGATCATGGCCAATACCTTTGATAACATCATCAATATTAGCGCCATTATGTTCACATAAATCAGCAATTTGGTTGATAAAAGTAATTCTAGTGGCTAAATAAGCATTGGCAGTATACTTAATCATTTGGGCTGACTGGGGATTTACCTTGACTATTGGTGCTCCATAAGGTTGATAAAGTTTTTCTAAAACTTGAAAAACATGAGGTTCCTCAGCACCAACAATAATTCTATCAGGATGGAGAGTATCGTGAACCGCTGTGCCTTCTTTTAAAAATTCTGGTAGGGCAGCTAAGTAAAACGAGTTTTTGGTATGCTTAGCTATGAGCGGTTTTAAAGTTTTAAATAGACCTGGTGGCACAGTTGATTTAATCGCGACAATGGTTTGATCTTTAATTAAAGGTGCTAGATTTTTACAGGATTGTAAAATATAAGATAAATCAATCGCGCCTGAAGGCAGTGAAGGAGTACCAACAGCGACAATTACTAGCTCAGCCTGAGCCATAGCCACCTGGTAATTATCAGTAAAGGTGAGTCTGCCAGTTTCTTGTTGAGCAATAAGCAATTTTTCTAAATCCGGTTCATAAAAAGGAACCTTGCCTTGCCTGAGAGCAGTAATTTTTTTAATATCGATATCAAGACCAATGACCTGATGGCCTTTGCTAGCGTAGACAGCTGCCGAGACAACGCCTACAAAACCAGTGCCGATGATGGTAATGTTCATAGTTAAATAGTTTAGTAAATGATTAAATATAGTTTATGTTGATTTTTGAGATCAGTCCATAGGAAATAATGAAGTTAAGGATTGATGTATAATAAAATAATTACAAATTAAAGAAATTATTATGGAAAACCCCGTAACAACAGAACCAGTGGTAAATAATCTTAAAGAAAGCAAAGTAGGTGGTTTAAGTGCAATATTTGAAGAGATTACGAAAGCTGTGGCTGAGGGAAAAAGTACTGAAGAAGAAGTTGAAAGGGTTTTGGAACCAATATTAACAAAAATAAGACCT
>CAZTBN010000001.1:24857-73858 GCA_964611955.1 uncultured Pseudomonadales bacterium
ATCAACATCCTCACTCTTTTTCCAGAGTTTTTCAGTTCTCCTTTGCAAACCTCAATGCTCAAGATAGCTCAAACTCAACAAAAGATAGAGTTTAAGTTGATCAATATCAGAGATTTTGCTCAAGATAAGCATCAAATTACCGACGAGCCTCCTTATGGCGGTGGCGCAGGCATGATCATGAAAATCGAGCCCATTGCTCTCGCTCTTCAATCTCTAAAACTAGAAAAAAATCAACTGGACAAATTAATTTTATTAACCTCAGCTAAAGGACAATTGTTTACTCAAGCACTTGCTACTGAATATTCACAACTCACAGAATTAACCTTAATTTGTGGACACTATCAAGATGTAGATCAACGAGTGGCTGATTATTTAGTCGATGGAGAAATAAGTATTGGCAATTACATTTTAACTGGTGGCGAACCTGCGACTTTAGTCATTGCTGATGCTGTTACCCGTTTAATTCCTGGTGTATTAGGCAATCAAGCCAGTTTAGCTAACGAATCACATAGTCAGACTCAAATAAAAAGTGCGCCTCAATATACTAGGCCAGAGAACTATCAAGGTTGGACTGTGCCATCAGTTTTATTATCTGGAGATCATCAAAAAATAGAGCAGTGGCGCAAAAAAAAATTAAAACTTAATTAATTTTATCGCTTCCCTAATATTCTTTTGTTTAAACGGTAAAATTTTAGTTAGTTTAGCTGTGCTTAAAGCGGTATTTTTTTGATAAGGGCGATTTAACGTTTTTAAATAGTCTGCTAACTTCCCAGCTTTGACTTCACCTGGTAGTTGAAAAATTTCTTTAAGGGCTTGAGCAAACTCATAATCAGTCCATTGTTCTCCACTAGTAGCATGAAATAAACCTGTAGTTTTTTGTTCCACAAAAAAATTTAGTACTTGAGTGAAATCATCAATAAAAGTTGGGCCAAAATAATGATCAATAAACATGGGATAAAGATTGTTATCGCGCAGACCATTAAATAAGCGATGAGCAAGATCAAGTTTGGGAAAAGCATCAGATCGAAACGGTTGATCTATGCGTAAAATTGTCCAATTTATTTCACTTTGGGCGATTAATTGTTCGGCTTCAAATTTGGTTTGACCATACCATTCAATGGGATGGGGTGTATCGGTTTCTGTGTATAACTCAGTTTTTTTACCATCAAAAACATAAGCTGTAGAAATGTAAATTAAATATTTATTAAACTGTTCACAAGCTTTGATAATATTTTTAGTACCGACTACATTAACTTGATAAGCCACTCCTTCTTTATTATCGCGCTGTTCCCAAGCTTTAGTCACATCGGTGAAGGCAGCCAAATGGATAACTGTATCAGCTGCTGATGTTGCAAAGGAGTTCATTACTGCTGATTCATCAGTAATATCAACTGGATTGGTTGGATGAGAAAGCTCTAAACTATCAACTTCATATTTTGGAGCATAAGTTTGAATGAAGTGCGAACCAACCAAACCATTGGCGCCAGTAGTGAGTAAAGGAATTTTGTTCATCATGAACTTATTTATGATATTGTTGTTTAAACCAAGCACTATTTTTAGCTTTTAACTCTTGCCACCATGATTGATTTTCTTGATACCAAGCAATAGTCTGTTGTAAACCTTGTTCTAAACTGACTTGGGGTTGCCAACCTAACTCAGTTTTAAGTTTTGTCCAGTCAACAGCATAACGTCTGTCATGACCAGGACGATCAGTGATTTGCTCAATCATATTATCTGATTTGCCCATTAACTTAATAATCATTTGTGCAATTTGTAGATTAGAAATATCTTCAGTTAAACCTCCGACTAAATAAGTCGCTCTTTTTTTACCAGAATTAATAATCAGATCAATAGCTCGGCAGTGATCATCAACAAACAGCCAATCACGCACATATTTACCATCTCCATAAATAGGAATGGTTTTATTTTCCAATAAGTTGGTGATAGCTAGAGCAAAGAATTTTTCAGGAAATTGATATGGACCATAATTGTTTGAGCAATTACTAATAGTGTAGTTTAGACCATATGTCTCTCCGTAAGCCCTAACCAAATGGTCGCTGCCAGCCTTACTAGCTGAATAAGGACTTCTAGGATCATAGGCAGTCGTTTCAGAAAATAAGGAGTTTGAATCTAGAGGCAGTGAGCCAAAGACTTCATCAGTAGAAATATGATGAAATAATTTAATGTTATGCTTGACTGCTGAGTCTAATAAAACTTGGGTACCCAAAACATTGGTTTTGAGAAAAAGCAGGGGATCATGAATGGAACGATCGACATGAGTTTCAGCTGCGAAATGAACTACAATCTCCACCTCAGGCATAATATTATCAACTAAGGCTTGATTATTTATATCGCCCTGAACAAAAGTGTAATGATCATTATTTTCAATATCAATTAGGTTGTTTAAGTTACCGGCATAAGTAAGTACGTCTAAATTAATGATTCTGTCCTGAGGATATTTAGCTAACCAGTAATGAATAAAATTAGAACCAATAAAACCAGCCCCTCCTGTTACAAGTAAAGTTTTTGGTTTTGAGCTAGTGAATTGAGTTTGTGTCATGAAATTATGTTTCAAATTTATAAATCATAAGAATCATCAATCAAGTTTTGTAGTTCATCACGGCCCAACATCATTCTAACTCTAACGTATTTATCCTCTAATTGTAAATATTTTTTAGTTTCCAAGCGATATTGCGATTTGTAATAACTGGCTAGGTAGATTAAACCAATAATAATTACCACTAAAATTCTAATTAAAGTCTTAGGATTAATCGGTTGCACAAGTTTATTATGGTTCATGTTAAAGCGTTTAATGATTGTTATTGTAGCATCGGTATTAATTTAGGGCAGAACTATTGTCGGAATCAAAATGAGAATGGATAAATTCCTGAAAACTTTTGTGATTTCTGATGATGTAGACCCACTGATTATCAAATGGTTTGAGGTTTTTTGGATGTTCAATAACTCCGTTTGGATCATCTGGATAGATTGGTAAGGCTAAATTGTTAACAGTTATTTCTTTTTCATTACGCACTAACTTCACTGCCAATGATAACGTCTGCTGAATTGGAAAGTACTGTTCAACTCTATCTTGATAAAATTTTAACAATAATCCACCAATTTCTGGTTGTTGCCAATATAAGCCGGGTTGTGATAATTTTTTAAGCAAAGCTTGAAAAACCTGTTGCTGTCGTTTGGATCGAGCAATATCATCTCCCTCAGTTTCATTAAAGCTGTGACGACTGCGAATATACTTTAAAGCAGTTTCTCCATTCATCGTTTGTACTCCAGTGTTAAATTCAATGGTTTCGTAAAGCACAGCAGGATCTGTTTCAGTAGTAAGATCAACGTCATCTCTAGGAAACTGTTCATCAATAAAACCTGCTTCAACATTAATGGTCACTCCACCAACAATATCAATCAGTTTTTTTAAATCAGCTAAATAAATTACCAAACTCTGATCAATTTTGATCTTAGCTAATTCTTGCATTACTTCTTGAGGAAACTGTTGGGGAGAGGCAGGGTAACGGTCTTTACCATACTCATAAAGGGTATTAATTTTAGTTTTATAAGCATCGCTCCAAATATCTCTGGGCATATTTAGTAAAGTGATCTGATTAGAATTTTTATTTACCCCAACTAACAACATGGTATCTGATAATTGGGGAGCATTAGGACGATTGGCAACATCATCCAGACCCAAAATTAAAAAGGTGGAATTAGTGTTATTGTTAGAGTCATTTGGTGACGTGAGCTGTTTAACAAGATTAACAACATCTGTGTGAGATAGTTCGGCAGCAGCTAAAAATCGCTGGTATTTGTGATAAATAATAGTGCCAAAAAAAATAACTGCAAAGAAAATTGCTCCGATATAAGCTATGAGCCCAATGAGTAAACCTCTTAAAAGGGTTTTTTGGTTTAAATTGCTCAACAAGGATGTGTTAGATTTTTGTATTTGCATAAAACTAATCATTATCTTATCAAAAGTAACAGATGCAAGCTACACACACTAAGTGTTACAATATTTTTCATGAATCAGTTTAGATTTTTATTGCAAAAAAAACAGCTGCAGTATTGGTTATTGTTGATTATTTTTTTAGTAGCATCTTGGCCATTATTAAAACCAGGAATGTTTAAAATTCATGATTTTACTCACGGAGCTCGAATTGCAGAAATGACTCAAGCTTTGCAAGATGGACAGTTTCCAGTACGCTGGACTCAGCATTTTGGGTTTGGTTATGGCATGCCCCTTTTTGAGTTTTATGCCCCCTTGCCTTTTTATCTAGGTAGTATTTTTTATTGGTTATTTGGCAACTTATTAGGATCAGTTAAATTCATATTTTTACTGACTAATGGATTAAGTCTTCTAGGAGCGTATCTATTAGGCAAAAAACTATTTAAAACAGACTTGGCTGGTATAGTGACTAGTTTAACCTTTACACTAGCTCCTTATCGATTTTTAAATTTATATATTCGAGGAGCAGCTAGCGAACTCTGGGGCATTATGGCTCTGCCTTGGATTATTTGGTCAACTGTGAAACTGATTCATAAAGAAAAATGGAGTTGGTTGTGGAGTATTGTTAGTTGGAGTGTGTTGTTTCTAAGCCACAATATTTCCACCTTAATTTTTACTCCATTTATTTTTGTGTTAATAGGACTTTATCTCATGACTGTTTATTTCAACAAACAACTAAATTTTAAAGATATTTTAAAATTCATGACTGAGATCAGTACGTCTTTATTATTAGCCATTGGTCTGAGTTCTTTTTATTTAATACCTGCTTTTGTAGAAAAAGATTTAACCAAAGTCAGCGATTATATTTTGGGATATTACTTTAACTACAAGTTACATTTTTTATATATTAGACAATTTTTTAGACCTAACTGGAGTTTTGGTGGAAGCGAATGGGGGCCAGACGATCCCATCTCTTTTTTCTTAGGTTATGGTCAACTGTTAGTAATTGTCTTAATCATGATTGCTATCATTTTCATGATCAGAAAAACTGTGATATCTAAAAATAGATCAAATTTGATTCACTTAAGCTGGCCACTGGGTTTAATAGGCTTATTTTTCGCTTCATTAATCATGACTACTGAAAAATCACAAGTGCTTTGGCATAATATTTCTTTATTAGAATTTGTTCAATTTCCATGGAGATTTTTAGGCATGTCTATTTTTATTTTGGCCTTATTGGCTGGTTGGCTTGTTCAATATAGTCAGCTGGTTTTACTTAAACTTAAAAAACAAACATTTTATTTTCTATTAGTAGGCACAATCCTAGTTTCCTTATTATTTAATCTTCGTTTTACTCAACCGGAAATGTTTATTGAAGATACGCAAGCAATCTATTATGCTAATCCAGCTAAAATAAGCCTAGAAATGAGTCAGATTTTACCTGATTATTTGCCCCTCAGCTTGGAATCAAATATTCAACCGCCGCCTTCATTGATTGTTAAAGATTTAAGTTTTAGTGAGCAGGATTATGAAATTCTAGTTAACCGCAGTCATGAAAAATTGATTAAATTTCACACTACCGAACCTTTAAAAATTAATGTGGCATTAGCTTATTATCCAGGATGGAAGGCTTGGAATGGTTTAACTCCAACTAAACTTGCAGTTGCCAGCAATGGTACGATGTTAGTTAATTTGAATGAAGGAGATAATTTAATTGCTCTCAAATTTACTAATACACCTATTAGATTATTAAGTGACCTAATCAGTTTGCTATCATTGTTAATTATTGGACTGCTTATTTTTATTAATCAAATTAACTATCAAAAACTCAGTGTTAATCAAAACTAAGCCAACACCAATCAATACCAATCATGATACTGAAGAGATATTAACTGATCAGGTTATCAGTGACATCAAAAAGAAATCTGTTTCTGGAGCTTTTTCCTATTTTTTAAGAACAATCTTTTTACAAGGATTAGGATTAATCTCGATTTTTCTGTTAAGTGCTTTTTTTAATCCAGAAGACTTTGGGGTTTATGGTTATGTGGTGCAAATTATTGGATTGTTAATCTTTTTTTCAGATATTGGTTTGGCAGCTGCTTTGATCCAAAAGAAAAAAGCACCGAGTTTAACTGATTATCGCACTGCCTTTACTGTGCAACAACTTTTATCCTGGCTGATTGTGCTAGTAGTTTTGATTATTTATGCCACCGGCATTGTCCAGCGTACAGTCGGTCATCAAGGAGTTTTGATTCTAATGGCTTTAGCTATTTCTTTTCCTCTAGCTTCCCTAAAAACAATATCTTCAATCCAGTTAGAAAGAGAACTTAAATTTTCCTTGTTAATTGTGCCGCAGATTTTTGAACAAGTTACTTTCAATGGCATTTTGCTTTATTTTGCCTGGAAAGGAATGGGTGCCACTGCTTATGCTTGGGCGATTTTAGTGAGATCAATTTTGGGAACGGTAGTAATGCTCATTATTAAGCCTTGGAAGATTGGTTTTGCCTTTAACAAGCAATCATTTAAAGAGATGCTTAACTTTGGAGCCAAATTTCAAATTAATGATTTTCTCGCTAGAATTAAAGATCAACTTTTTTTCATTGTGTTAGGCCAAGTTTTACCTTTAACTCAATTTGGTTATATTCAATGGGCTAAAAATTGGTCAATGTATCCTTACAATTTAACAGTGCAAAATGTGATGGCTATTACTTTTCCCACTTTTGCTCGTTTACAAAAACGAAAAGATTTACTTAAAAAAGCTTTAGAAAAGTCTGTTTTTTTTATTAGTTTATTAATTTTTCCTATTTTAGCTGGCATGTGTTTGCTCATAGTGCCCTTAACTCGAGTTATTCCTCAATATGAAAAGTGGCAACCAGCTGTTTTCAGTTTTATTGCTTTTGCAGCTAGTGTTTCTTGGGCTTCTATCTCCACGCCCATGGTAAATGCTTTAAATGCGATTGGTAAAATTAACACTTCTCTAAAATTAATGATTATCTGGACGATTTTAACTTGGATCTTGACTCCCATCTTGTTATTGATGGCAGGATTTAATGGTGTTGCCTTGGCAGCATTAATAATTTCCTTCACTTCTGTTTTGTCAGTTAAATATGTTCAAAAATATATTGCCGTTGATGTTTGGAATCAAGTCTGGCGACAATTAATAGCCACACTAGTTATGATCATCCTCGGTTTTTTCTTACAACCAATGGCTAGTCTTAGTATCATTAAATTCTTATTTTCGGCAGTAGTGATGGGAGCATCATACTTATTTATCTTGCTCATTATTGCTCGTGATAAATTAATGACTGAAATAAAATCTCTTCGCTAGTGCTTGAGTTATCAATTGAGTCAGTTTGGTTTATAATGATTATTAAGGTTTAATCAGAACTGCTCTTGACTAAATTATTAAATACCTGGTCACTATGACACTTTCAGTTGCAATTAACACCAAAAATGCTGCCCTTACTCTGGAAAAAACATTAAAATCAGTTAAGTTTGCTGATGAAATCGTGGTAGTGGATATGCATAGCACTGATAATACTGTGAAAATTGCGCAAAAATATACTGATAAAATTTTTCAATATAAAGATGTAGGTTTTGCCGATCCAGCTCGGAACTTCGCTTTTAGTAAAACCACTAGTGAGTGGATCTTAATGATCGATGCTGATGAGGTTTTAAGTCCTGGTCTTATTAAATATATTAAACAGGTTATTCAATCTAAGCAGGCTGCAGATATTTATTTAATTCCTCGCCAAAACGTAATTTTTAATAAAAAAATGAAATATACAGGCTGGTGGCCAGATTATCAACCGCGTTTATTTAAAAAAGGTCATATAGATTGGCCTGATAAGGTTCATCAACATCCGGTATTAACTGGTAATGTTAAAAAAGTGACAGCGACTGAACAGCTAGCTATTCTCCATCTTAATTATCCAGATGTATCTTCATTTATTAGCCGTTTAAATCGTTATACCTCGCTTCAAGCTCATGAAGCCACTCATGGTTTTCCTGAAACTATTAATTCTGGAATCATTGTTAGTAATTTTTTTGATGAATTCTTTAAACGGTTTTTCGTTTTTTCTGGATTCAAAGATAACGTCGTTGGTACGGGCATGTCGTTTTTACAAGCTTGCTATGAGTTAGTGGTTAAACTGAAAATATGGGAGTTACAGTCATCTTCTCATACAGACCTTAGCACCATTGAGGTAATAAGGTCTTTAGAAAAATCACGCAATCATCTTAACTATTGGTTAGCAGATTGGCATATTAAAAATTCTGTCGGTTTAAAACAAATCTATTGGAAAATTAGAAGAAAATTTCAGTTTTAAATATGTCTGAAGTCCAGCCATTAATTACTATCATTATTGTTAATTACGATACTACTAATTTAACTTTAGAGTGCCTGCAATCACTTTTGAAGTTAGAACGTGATGGTTTTCGCTATAATATTTTGATAGTTGATAATGGTTCACAAAAAGAGTTCAAAATTCCCCATAAATTAAGTAGTCTTAAGCAAACTTATGCTGAATCGATTGACACGATTCGCACCGAAGCCAATATTGGCTTTACCGGAGGTAATAACTTAGGCATGAGTCATGCAGTCAAATTTTATAATCCTGATTATTTTTTGTTATTAAACTCCGATACCACAGTCACACCCAGTTTTTTAAAACATCTTTATCTAGGAATTCAGGGAGAAGATAGGGGGATTGCCACCAGTAAAATATATTTTGAAGCAGGTAAAGAGTTTCATCATCAGAGTTATAAAAAATCACAAAAAGGCAAGGTGATTTGGTTTGCTGGTGGTACAATTGACTGGCCTAATTTAATGGCTTTTCATCGTGGAGTGGATGAGGTTGATCGAGGTCAGTTTGATCAGTTAGCAACCACTGATTTTGCCACAGGTTGTTGTATGTTAATTAAACGAGAAGTTATAGAAAAAATAGGTATTTTAGACAAAAGATACTTTCTATATTTAGAAGATGTTGATTTTAGTATTAGAGCAATAAAAAAGGGTTATAGTCTTGTTTTTTGTCCACAAGCAGTAATATTTCATAAAAATGCAGGATCTTCTGGAGGAGCAGGTTCCGATATTCATTTATATTACCAAACTCGCAATAGATTATTGTTCTTTTTACAGCATGCTCGGTTAAGAATTAAAATTACTGCAATTCGTTATTTATTTAAACTATTAACTAGTAGTAGCTCTATTCAACGTCAGGCTGCTTTTGATTATATTATGCAGCGATTTGGCAAACAGCCAGTTATTTAACTATCAGTTTTAAGTTATTATTAAAAGATATGGATCATAAAATTACAGCCATTATATTGGCTAAAAACTCAGCAGAGATTATTTCAAACTGTATTCAAACACTGACATGGGTTACTCAAATTTTAGTGATTGATACTGGTTCTGATGATAATACTACTGAAATTGCGGAAAGTCTGGGTGCTCAGGTGATTCATTTTGCCCATTCTTCATTTGCCAGACTTCGCAACGAAGCCTTAAGTCATGTTGACACTGATTGGTTATTTTATATCGATGCTGATGAGCGAGTCACTCCCACCTTAGCTAAAGAGATTTTAGTTCATATTGAAACTCAAGATGCAACTGTTCTTTCCATGATGAGACAAAATATCTGTTACGGCCAAAAGTTTAACCATGGCGGTTGGAATGAGGATGAAGTGACTAGAGTTTTTAAAAAAGAAGCTTTAAAAAAGTGGGTAGGTAAAGTCCATGAAAGTCCAGAATATGAGGGTCAGGCTTTGCGTCTGCGCAGTCCACTGATTCATCTCACTCATCGCAACACTGTTGAGGGTTTGCAAAAAACTATTAATTGGACTCCTATTGAAGCAGAATTGCTTTTTAAGAGTAATTTACCCAGGGTGACCTTTGTCACCATTATTAGAAAAGGAGTCATGGAATTTTTACGCAGGGGCGTTTTTAAAAAAGGGTACCAGGATGGTATGCCTGGTGTCATCGAAGCTATTGTCCAAGGTATTAATAAAATGCTCATTTATATTCAAGTTTGGGAACTGCAACAAGCTCCACCCTTAGAGGAACAATATCACAAACAAGAAATAAAAATAGCTAAATTGTGGGAGGATGAGGATATCAAACACTTTAACTCTTAAGTTATGAAAATTTGTTTATTCAGTCCTTATTTTCCAAACAATTTTGGAGGTGGCGAAAAGTATTTATTAGATGTCGCTCTGGCTTTTGCCAATGACAGTCATAATCAAGTCTTTTTAGCTATTGGAGGCTGTCGTAATCTGAGTCAAACTCAACTCAATACCATTAAATACACCTATTCCCAATTTATTAATAAATCATTAGCTAAAATTCAGTTTATCAATACCCCTTTAGGAACCAGTAAATTTTCTGTTGCTAAATTATTTTGGACTAAACAATTTGATGTGTTGTTTTATTTAACTGATGGGAGCCTTTTTTTCTCACTGGCACGTAAAAATATTTTACATATTCAAGTACCACTCAAGCTTGATAAATCATCTTTTCTGGAGCGACAAAAATTAAAAAATTGGCAGACTAAAATTACTAATTCTTATTTTACCAAAACAGTGATCGAGCCAACTTGGGAAACTAAAATTAATTATGTTCATCAACCCATGGTAGAGGCTAGTGATATTATTCAAGCTACAGATTTTCAATCGAAACAACCTATTATTATTAATGTTGGTAGATTTTTTCCCCAACTCCATAGCAAACGTCAAGACATTTTAGTCAAAATTTTTGCTAAATTATTAAGAAAATATAAAAAGGAAATGGTTGGTTGGAAATTGGTATTAATCGGTAGTGTGGAACATGAAGGCTATGCTCAATATGTTCATCAGCTAGCCAAAGGTTTACCTATTGAAATCTTGCATCATGTTAATCGGGCAGAGTTGATTCAAAAATTAACTCACAGTAGCATCTATTGGCACGGGACTGGCTATCGAGTTAACGAGTTTGATCATCCTGAAAAACTTGAGCATTTTGGCATTACTACAGTAGAAGCCATGGCTGCTGGCAATGTGCCAGTGGTTTTAGGCAAAGGTGGCCAAGTTGAGGTCATTGGTAGCGGGTTTGCAGACTGGAGCTGGTTAACACAAAAAGATTGTATTAAAAAAACAGTTCAATTAGTGCGAAATCCAAGCCTACGATTAAAACTGCAACAACAAGCTCAACTTCAATCAAAACAATTTTCTGCTGAGGTTTTTATTCATAAATTAAATCAAATGCTTGCCTAATTATGACTCGTACTCTTCCTATCAGCATTGTTATTCCTACCTATAATGGTAAAAGACAGTTACAAAAAAATTTGTCTAGTGTAACTGCACAACTTAAGAAAAACGATGAACTATGTTTGGTTGACGATGCCAGTTCAGATAATACTCTGCAATATTTAAGTAAAAAATTTCATCTAAAATATGAGGCTTTAGGCGGAGATAAATTTGGTTCATTTGAGCTATATACCGGCAGTTTGCCCAATCAGGCACAAATCAAGGTCATTGTTAATTTAAACAATTTAAGATTTGCAGCGAGCGTTAATCGTGCTGTCGAGCAAATCAAACATGATTATTTTTTGTTAATCAATAATGATGTGGAGTTACTGACAGGAGCAGTAACTCAACTTCTGCAAAATTTTACTAAAAATGAATCATTATTTGCAGTCGGCTGTTTAGAAATCGAACCCAACCAAGACAATATTTTCGGAGGTAAGAACAGATTATTCTTTGAAAAAGGTTTATTCAGACATAACCGTGCTGAGGACTTTACTACTGGGGAAACCGCTTGGGCAAGTGGTGGTAGCGCCATGTTTGATCGAGCTAAATGGATTAAGCTTAATGGCTTTGATCCAGATTTTTATCCAGCTTACTGGGAAGATGTTGATTTATCTTATAGAGCTAAACAACAAGGATGGCATGTTTTATTTGATCAGGATGCTAAAGTAATTCATAACCACGAATCAACCAATCTTGATGTCTTTGGTCAAAAAGAATTAGAAAAAATAAGTTGGCGCAATGGCCGTCGTTTTACTAAAAAACATGCTACTTTTAAACAAAAGTTACAATATTACTGGTATAAACCTTACTGGAACTTAAAATTACTAAAACAGGGTTTACATTCTCAAGAAATTTTAGCATTAATTGCAATTTTATTTTTAGCTACGGTGCTCAGACTGTATCAGTTGGGAATTGTACCCGCTGGTATGACTTGGGATGAAGCTGCTATTGGCTACAATGGCTACGGAGTCATTCAAACCAGAAGAGATGAATGGTTGCAAAAATTACCTGTTTCGTTTAAATCATTTGGCGATTACAAAGCACCAGCTGCTATTTATATCAATGGACTGTTTACCTCTATTTTTGGATTAAATTTAACTATTGTCAGGTTGCCCTTTGCTTTATGCGGAGTTTTAGCTGTTTGGGGCCTAATTAAATTCACTTATGAGTTAGCCTTAATTCATTTTCCTCGTAATGTTAAAGGGAAAGGTTTGACTGCACGAGATCTATCTTTATTAGCTGGATTCATGCTGGCAGTCTCTCCCTGGCATTTACATTTAAGTCGCACCGGTTTTGAATCAAGCATGGCCTTAACTTTTATAATTTGGGGTTTTTATTTCTTGCTCTTATTTATCAAAAATTTGTCAAGATTAACATTAACTCAACTACTTCAATATTTAATTCCAGCTGTTGTTTTGTTGGTATTGCCTTTATATACCTATCATAGTCCCAAAATTTTTATTCCAGTTTTTATTATTATTTTTGCCCTGATTCATTTAAATTTGATTAAACGAAAATTAATTAATATCGCTGTTGGCATCTTTATGGGCATAATGCTACTGCTGCCTTTAATTAAAGATGCTGTGTTTAGTGAGGGGCTAACCAGATCTGGCAGCTTAATTTTATTTCAAAATAACTCATTGACTGGAATAATTGCTTTATTAGGTAAAAATTTATTAGCTCATCTTTCACCAGCTTTTTTAGTGGGTGGCTGGACTGACAGCTTGCGTCATGGTGCTGGAACCTATGGAGTGCTTTATTTGCTTACCTTTCTTTTTTGTTTGATTAGCATTCTTGTATCACTTAATAAGAAAATTTTTAGAAATTACTGGTTGAAACTATCTCTAGTCTGGATTTTTTTAGGTTTACTCCCAGCGGTTTTAGGTGATACTTATCCTCAAGCTAATCGAGCTTTATTAGCTTTACCTGGTTTTATCTGGCTTTCCTTTATTGGCTTAAACTGGTTAATTCTAAAACTTGCTCACAAAACTTCACCTTTCCAACTTTCTAAAACAACTATTTTTATCATTTTAGGCTTGATTTATTTAGCTAATATTGGTGCTTATCTAACTCATTATTATCATACCTTTGCTTTTCAAAGCGCTAGTGATTATCAAGAGGGATATATTGATGCGATGCAATTAGCATATGAATATGAAAAAGGTACCAATGGCAAACCCGAAGTTAATCAAATTATTGTTTCTACTCATTATGGTCAACCCTATATTTATGCTTTGTTTGTGCGCAAAACTAATCCTATTTGGTATCAAGGGGGTTCGCTGAATAAATATTTTTTTGTTGACCAAGTTAAGGAGTCAGACCTATTGAAAGATAATATTTTAGTCATTAGCACTGTAGAACAATTAGTAAGCAGACAGCCAGATCATATTATTCATAGCACTGGAGGCTTAACCAGATTTAAAGTCTATTATACTGGCTATCATCATGACAATTAAAAAAGAGGTTTTATTAACCTTTGTAATTCTGCTGCTGGCTTTGTTGATAAGAGGATTTAAACTCGGTAGTAATCCGCCAGGATTGTATTGGGAAGAAGTAGCTCTAGGATATGATGCCTATTCTATCTGGAAAACTGGAGCTGATCATCATGGCAATCCTTGGCCAATTGTGGCCTTTGAATCATTTGGAGATTGGAAGCCAAGTCTTTATTTTTATGTCACAGCCCCTTTTGTTGGTTTACTAGGATTAAACTCAGTAACTGTGAGATTGCCTTCATTAATTGCAGGCATGGCCATTGTTTACGGCGCAGGAGTGTTAGCTAATTTAGTTTTTAAATCATTAACTCAACAAAACAACCAAAAGATCAAACTACTTGGCATGTTGGTCACTGCCTTAAATCCTTGGGCTATACATTTTTCCAGAGCTGCCTGGGAAGTAAATCTGGCAACTGCCTTGATTCTCTGGGGAGTAATTAGCGGTTTATTATTTTTAAATTCTAACAAAATAAAACATCTGATTTATTGTTCGTTCTTGTTAATTCTCTCTATGTATACTTATCATTCGGCCAGAATTTTAGCTCCAGTTTTAGGATTATCAATTTTAGTCTCCTTGGTAAGGAGTTTTAACAACTGGCCTCAACTTAAAAAGTATGTCATCACCAATCAATTATCGCTACTTGCTTTGCTGTTAATTAGCCTTATGGTCCTAGCCCCTTTAATAACAAATTTAACTAATAAATCCATAACTCAACGATTTGCTGAAACAAGTATTTTTTCTAACCTAGAGATCATTCAGCTGAGTAATGATCAAAAAGAGTTTTTCAATAATTCATTGATCTCAAAGCTTATTTTTCATCGTTATTTATTGTTTGGCCGCGAAGTTGTTCATAATTTTTTGAGTCATTTTGATTTTAAATTTTTATTTGTGAGCGGAGATATAAATCCCAGACATTCAATCCAATCTTTTGCTCATTTTTACTATCTCGATCTTATATTTCTTTTAGCTGGAGCAATAGTTTTTTTAAAAAATAAAAAAAATCCAGTCATTTTGATTTTACTTACCTGGTTAATTATAGGTATTTTGCCAGCCTCAATTACAACCGGCTCTCCTCATGCTTTAAGAATCTTGCCCACCCTGCCGGTCTTTATTGTTTTAATCGTGCTAGGCATTACTTTGCTTTATAACGAGTTGAAAAAAATTATTGCTAAAAAATTTTTCAAAACATACCAATTAGGTTTTACTGTCGGTTTAGTTTTGGTCTATTTATTTTTCTTTAGTTGGTATTATCATGCTTTTATGCTAATCTACCCAACTCAATATGCTTCAGAATGGCAGGCTCAATATCCGGCCTTAATTGCTCAAGTACAACAGCTACAAGCTCAGCAGCCTAATTCAGATATAATCATCAGTAGAGAGTGGGGTAGACCAGCCATGTATTATTGGTTCTATACTCAAACTGATCCCAGAGAGGTTCAGGCAGTAGCCAAATCTGTTAAAAAAGATCAAGGAGAGTTCCTTGAGTTTAAACAGTTACAATTTACATCTCAGGGATTTTCTCAACCTAATATAATGGTACAACTTAAAGATGAAAATATTAACACAACTAACTAACCTAATTAGTGATATTTCACAGTTTGATCAGTCTTTGATTAAGCTAGAACATCCTGCTAATCCAGAATTTGGAGATTATTCTACCAATATTGCTTTAACAACTTTTTCTAAATTAGATCAAGAGTTCATGAGTAGTCATAAACTCACCTCTGTCTTAGATTATGCTAACTTTTTACTGGAACAGCTAAAACAAGCTTTAGCTAAGCATGAAACTATAGCCCAACAGATAGAATCGGTGTCAATGATAAAACCTGGATTTATCAACTTCAAATTATCAACTCAATTTTTTAGTCAAGCTTTAGCTGAAGTTTTATCTAATTCTGATTATGGAAAAAGTAAGATCGGTCAGGGCATAACTTGGGAAATAGAACATACTTCTCCTAATCCCAATAAAGCTATGCACTTGGGTCATCTGCGTAATAACGTTACCGGCATGGCAATTGCTAGACTTTGGGAAGCGGTGGGTATTAAAGTAATTTGTGATGCGATTAACAATGATCGGGGTATAGCTATTGCTAAATTAATGTGGGGTTATTTAAAATTTGCTAAAAAAAATGATCAGACTATCACTGATCTTCAGTATTGGTTTGATCATCAACAAGAATGGCTTTCTCCTGAAGATCTAAACTTAAGTTCTGATAAATTTGTTGATCAACTTTATACTAAAGCAGCCCAGGATGTTGAGTCTGATAAAAGCGCAGAAACACAAGTAAGACAGATGGTCATTGATTGGGAAAATAAAGACAAACTAACTTGGGAGCTATGGAGAAAGGTTTTAGACTATTCTCTTAGCGGACAACAACAAACTCTTACCAGATTGGGCAACCGTTGGGATAAGATATGGCACGAGCACGAACACTACCAGCAAGGAAAAGATTTAGTGGCACAAGGATTAAAGTTGGGGATTTTTAAGAAACTGCCTGATGGGGCAATTCTCACTGATCTGACCAAGTTTAATCTTCCTGACACAATTTTACAAAAAAGCGATGGCACTTCCTTATACATCACTCAAGATCTTGCTTTGACTAAACTTAAAATTGCTGAGTTTAAGGCCAGTAAATTACACTGGGTGGTAGGGCCTGAACAAAGTTTAGCTCTTAAACAACTGTTTGCTGTTTGCGATCAGCTCAAAATTGCGAAATTTAAAACTCTGACGCACATAGATTTTGGTTACATGAGTATTAAAGGTGAGGGCAAGATGAGTTCCCGCTCTGGAAATGTAGTTTATGTTGATGATTTTATTGATGAAGTCAAGGCTAAAGTTAAACAGATACTCAATAATCAAGAGAATCAAACCTTTGATCCAATTGAGTTAGAAACTATTGCAGAAAAAATTGCTGTGGGGGCGGTTAAATACTCGATCTTAAAAATTGGTCGTAATACAGATACGCAGTTTGATTTTAAGACGGCGTTAAAAATAGATGGTAACTCCGGTCCTTATTTACAATACACTGTAGCAAGAGCTAAAGCTGTACTCAGAAAAGCAGCTATAAATCATCAGGACTTGGTCGCTCAATTTTCTGCTTTAAAGCAAATGCAACTCAGTTCAGTTGAACTTAAAGTTTTAAAGCTTATTTATCAATTTCCAGAAATTATTTTGTTTGCTGCTGATACCAATGAGCCTAGTGCTTTGGCTACTTATATCTATGAACTCGCGCAAAGTTTTAATAGTTTTTATAATCAAGAGCATATTCTTCAAGCTGCATCAGATCATAAAATTTTTAGGTTGGCTCTGGTTAAAGCTGTTGCTAGAATTTTAGAAACTGGATTAGCCATTCTTGGCATAGACACACTAGCACAAATGTAATTTTTCAATTATGTTTAAAAAAATTTGCCCATTTTTTGTGTTAAATCTCTCAAGAAAAAATGTTGTGTGGATTATGCTAGCTTTTATTTTGGTTGGCATAGCCTTTCGTATTTATAGATTTTCCCAGCAACCAACGGGTTTATATTGGGATGAAATCGCTATGGCAGTTGATGCCAGTGCTGTGAGTAAAACCGGCAATGATATGCACGGCCATCACTGGCTACAACCGATCTTTGTTTCTTATGGGGATTATAAACTACCAATTTATATTTGGTTATCATCTATTGTGGCCATGGTTAGTGCTAGCCCTGAAATAATTGCTAGACTACCTAGTTTAATTGCTGGGTTAGGCACGATTGCCATGACTGGCCTGATTGGCATTAAATTATTTTCTCACTCTTCTCAAAGCAAAAATTATAAACTGTTAACTTTTATTAGCAGTGTTTTTATCATTGCTATTTCTCCAACTGCAATGCACTTTTCTAGAGTGGGATTTGAAGCTCATTTGGGACAGTTCATCCTTGCCATGGCTGTATATCTAGCATTATTTGCTAAACTCAGATGGCACATTTTGGCCCAAGTAATGGCTGTAATTGCCACTAATACTTATTATTCAATTAGATTTGTTTGGCCAATTATTTATTTACTGATTATTGTGCTTGATATACCTCAGTCATTACGTGACACAGCGCTGACGCTAAAAAAAAGATGGTCATTTTTTGCTCAGGGTGCCATATTATTTTCTTTATATTGGCTGATGTTAATCCCAATGCAAAACTCTGTTTTTTATAATTCTATGCAGCAATTTCGCTTAGGAGCTGATTCAATTTTAACTGTTCAAGATTGGGCTGTGGAATCTAATCAATTGCGTGAAGAGGTAGGAAACTCTTTTGTTTCCAGAATTTTTTATCATCGTGATTGGCTGATGTTGCGTCAATTTTTGAGCAACCTAAGTAATAATATGTCCTTAAATACTATTTTTATCAAAGCAGATAATAACTTAAGACATAGCAGCGGTAATCATGGTTTATTTTTTCTACCTTTTTTACCTATTTTAATTTGGGGATTATTCAAACTATTTGAGAAAAATAAACTAATTTTACTACTCTTAGTCTGTTGGTGGTTAGTTGGACTAGTACCAGCCTCAGTCCCGATGGAAACTCCCCATAGCTTGCGCTCTCTTAATAGTTTAATTCCTTTATCATTAATGATTGCTTTTGGTTGGTTACAGCTTGTGGCACAGTTTTCAGTTAAACAGCTTGAGCAAAAAACTCTTTATTTTTTCTGGGGATTAGTTATTGCCTTACTGTTTAGCTTAATCTCTTTTTATCACTATTATTTTTATCTTTATCCCCTAAAATCAGCTGACTATTGGCAAACTGGATACAAGCAAACAGCTCTTGAAACTTGTCAACAAGCTCAACAACAGCCTACTGTGTTAGTTAACCATCATGATCAAAGATTTTTTCTTTGGATATTGGGTTACTGTTCTTTTTCTCAGAACTCGTTAGATGAAGCAATCTTTAAGGATTACCAGTTGCAACAACTAGAAAATATTAAGTTTCTATGAACAAATTCTTAGCTTTAGTTTTAATTATCGTGATTGCAACTGTTTTAAGAGTTTATCAACTGGGTGCTAATCCCACTATTCTAAATCGAGATGAAGCTGCTATTGCTTATAATGCTTTGTTATTAAAATACTCAGGCCAGGATGAATGGCGACAATCCTGGCCCATAGCTTTTAAGTCTTTTGGTGATTACAAATTGCCTGGATACATCTACACCCTTTTACCATTTTTATTGATTCAGGAAAATGAGTTTATGGTTAGACTGCCCGCTGCTATAGCAGGAATTTTAATCGTCTTGATTACCTATAAAATTGGTCTTAGTTTGTTTGAAAAAAAATACGCATTACTGTTAAGTCTAGTGATTGCTTTGTCTCCATTTGCTATTTTTTATTCTAGAATGGCTTGGGAAGCCAACTTGGGCTTAATGTGGTCATTATTAAGTTTATACTTATTATTTTTTCATCAGCCTGGAAAAACTAAATTTAAGCTACATTCAGATATCATGGCTGTTTTAGCTGTAATTTTAGCAATAGTAACTTACAACACGCCTTTGATTTATTTGCCGATAGTAATTTTATTAGTGATCCTAACTAGAGTTAAATTATCTTATAAAGAGTTTCTCCCTTTAACAATTATTTTGAGCGGTATTTTGATATTTTTTTTAATTGCTTTTAATAATCTCAACTCTCAAAAAACTGGCATTATTATTTTTACTGATCCGACAGTATGGCAACAGTATGTTGAGTACAGAAATAGCTTATCAAGCGCCTTAGTCCCTCTCTTTGGTAATAAATATGTTTATTGGTTAAAAATAATGATAAATAATGTCATTAAAACTTTGTCCTATAAATTTTTAGTTTCAGCTGGAGGCTCACATCCTTGGCATCAAGTTCCAGGTTTTGGTCATTTATATAGCAGTATTTATTTTTTAGGCTTAGGCGGTATCTGTTTGAGCATTATCGATTTGATCAAAACAGCTAAAAAAGGGATTGAGCAAATTTTAACTGATAAAAAATTCAGTTTATTATTGCTGTTGGGTGCTGGCTTAATACCGTCGATCATAACCACTGATTCACCCCATGCCACAAGAAGTTTATTGTTTTTGGTTATTTTTACTGTCTTTTCAGTAATAGCATTAAAAAAAATAAATTATTTTATAAAAAAAGAAACTCTTGGAATTGCTCTTTTTTCATTAGTATTAGTTTTCCAAGCAGCGATTTATCTTCATGCTTATTTTGTCAACTATCCTCAGCAACAATCGATCTTAAAACCTGGCTATGATCAAGCTATAATGAAACTGAACCATGCTACTAATCAACCTGTTGTGGTGCAAGCTGACGGTTATCAATATATAGTCACCGCCTGGTATTTAAACATTAGACCAACTGATTTTTTTGAAACTGTACAAAGACAAGAACCTGATACGGCTGGTTTATATTATGGTCGCAAGTTGATGAACTATGAGTTTGTGTCATCATTAGATAACTTGCCTGAAAATAGTATAATTCTATATTGGCATTCACAAACTAACAGTTGGAATTACAAATAATTTATTACTTATGATTTCAGTAGTTTTAGCAACTCATAACGAGGAAAAAAATTTAGCCAGAGCTCTTGATTCAATTAAACAGTTTGCTAACGAAATAGTAATTGTTGATGGTAATTCTACTGACAACACAGTTAAGATTGCTCAATCCTATCAAGCAGTGGTGCTTCAAACTACCAACAAACCAATATTTCACATTAATAAACAACTAGCAATTGATCAAGCTAAAAATAACTTAATTTTGCAGCTAGATGCTGATGAAACTGTTGATCAAGAATTAGCAAAATTTATTATTGATTTAGACCAAAACTTAATGGTTCAGCCTTCAGCTGTTATAGATAGTGCTTGGTGGATTAGAAGAAAGAATAATTTTTTAGGACATTGGCTAAAAAAAGGTGGTCAATACCCAGACCCTGTGATCAGATTATTTATCAAAAATAAAGCCTTTTTACCTCAAAAAAGTGTGCATGAGCAAATGACCGTCAAGGGCAGTATCGGTTGGGCAACAGGACATCTCTGCCATTATTCCAATCCTACCTTAGCTGATTATTGGCGCAAATTACAAGCCTATACTGCTCTGGAGGCTGATAAATTTTCTAAAACTAAGTTGACTGTGCCATTGGCTTTATACTACTTATTTATTAAACCAATTATCACTTTTTTAACTCTCTTTTTTAGACATAAGGGTTTTATAGATGGTATTTATGGATTCTTATTTGCTTTTTTAAGTGCTCTTCATTTTCCTATTATTATTTACAAAGTTATTAAACAAAAATTTTCATGAATAAAAATAAAAAAAATCAGCAAACCATTAATGTCTGGTTAGATGCAGCTCCATTGTCTAACGATAATAAAGATAGGGGTGTAGGAATGTATACTCGCTGTTTAATAAATGAACTGGAAAAAATTCCCAATCTCACTTTAGAAAAAAAATATCACAGATCAACAACTAATATTATTCACTATCCTTATTTTGATTTATTTTTTCCTACCTTACCTATTCTTAAAAAAACTAATACTGTAGTGACCATTCACGACGTCATTCCCTTATTGTTTCCAGAGAAATACCCAGTGGGTATAAAAGGAAACCTAGCTCTGCACAAACAAAAACTTTCGCTTTCAACTGTTAAAGCTGTGATTACTGATTCTTGGTCCTCAAAAAAAGATATAGGTAAATTTTTAGGCGTGAATAATAATAAAATTCATGTTGTTCATTTAGCCCCAAACCCAGATATTAAAAAATTCCCTGCTAATCTGATAAAAAAAGTGATTGAAAAATATCATTTACCGAAAAATTATGTTTTATATGTGGGTGATATTAATTACAACAAAAATTTGCCAGCATTGATTAAAGCCATTAAATATTTGCCCGAACAAATTTCCTTAGTCTTGGTAGGTAAAAATTTTAAACAGCAAGATATTCCTGAATGGCACTGGATAGCGACCCAAATGAGCATGAGTAATGTAGCTGATAGAATCACCTTTATTGACTCAATCAATAATAAATCTAATCTAGATTTAAGTGCGATCTATAGTGGGGCGATCTGCTATGTTCAGCCATCTTTTTATGAAGGATTTGGCCTGCCAGTCTTGGAGGCCATGAGAGCCTTAACTCCAGTGGTCACAGGCGATAACTCTTCACTTAAAGAAGTTGGTTCTAATAAAGTTTTATATACAGAACTGGATGCAGAAAACATTGCCCAGGCTATTCAACAAGTCATATCCTGGCCAGATGAAAAAAGAGCAGAGGTTATTTCCCAGGCTTTAGCATGGTCTCAAACTTTTAGTTGGCAAAAAACCGCTTTAGAAACTGCTGAAGTTTACCAAAAAATTTTATCTTAGCTTGCCCTATTATGGTAAAAAAAACATTTACTCAGCTCAATTTTGGGTCACAACTGTTTTTTGGTATCTTGCTTCTTTTAGGTTTTGTTTTTTTATTCAAGATTTATCTTAATACTGGTTTACCCTCAACTCATGATGGTAATAACCATCTAATCAGGTTTGCTAACTACAAGCTAGCATTAAAAGAACTTCAATTTCCTCCGCGCTGGGCACCTAATTTATTAAATCATTATGGGTATCCTGTTTTCAATTTTAATTATCCCTTGGCGAATATTTTATCTATTCCATTTAGCATTTTTAAAATCAGTTACGAACTAACTTTTAAGATCATTACCCTAGCTAGTTTTATTTTTGGATTAATCGGTTTAAGAAACTGGCTACGCTTATTAAAAGTTAAAAATAACATAATTTATTTAGCCTTAACCAGCTACTTAATTAATCCTTATGTGATAAATTTACTCTATTTCAGAGGCAATATTGGTGAAATTATGGCACTCAATCTATTCATTTGGTTAATGTACCTCACAGAGTTAATCAAGCATCAGCATAATTTTCATCATCAACATAACTTGTGGTTGGGGATCTGTCTATTTTCTCTTTTTTTAATATCGCATAACGTTACCGTACTTTTTGGGATTCCCATTATTTTTAGTTATGGCTTAGCTAAAAAACTTAGCGTGAGACAATTCCTGACTTTAAGCAAATATTTAATATTTGGTATTGGCTTTTCGCTCTGGTTTTGGTTGCCTGCTTTGCTGGAAAAAAATCAAACTATTCTCAATAATGCTGATCTATCTCTATTGTATTTACAATATTTTCCTACTTTTAATCAATTAATAAATTCTCCACTATCTTTTGGTTTCAGTTATGCTTCTCCAGTAGATGGCTTATCAGCATCAATAGGAAGCTTATTAGTTGTTGTACTTGTTTTATTTTTTATTAATCTCTTGGCAAACCTAATTACAAAGCACAAAATAAAAATTTCTCAACAGCTGACTGTAATATTGGGAATGATTTTTGTTTTTACTTTGCTTCAGCTCAAGATGACAGCTGCAATTTGGCAACTCATTCCTCTGGCTAACTTTATTCAATTTCCCTGGCGTTTATCTTTATTTATTGCTGCCCTTTTTCCTGTGGCTTTCTCTTTAATAGTGCCAAAAAATCAATTAATTTTGAGAGCCAGTATCGTTATTATTATCTGGCAGTTAATTATTTTAAGTAAGTTACAACCTATTAGCTACTCTACAGCCAGTAATGAAGTTTATGATACATCAATCGAAACAACATCCACTATTAGTGAAAATATGAGTAAAACTTTTACTTATGATTATTTTCAAAACAATGAACTTAATCTAGACATTATAGAGGGCCAAGGCAAAGTTCTAATCAATAATTGGCAAGGATCAAGAAGAAAGTATGATTTATTTCTGACACAAAAATCTTTAATTGTTGAACCAACCATGAATTTTTCCGGCTGGGAAACATACGCCAATCAGCAAAAAATTACTTATACTGATTCTAAAATTATTGGTGGCAGAATTGCCTATTGGCTGGATAAAGGTGATTATCATATAGAAACTAGATTTACGCAAAATACTTGGCCCAGAAAAATTGGTAATACTGTTTTTATCATCACCGCTTTTATCACTAGTTATTTTATAATTAAGCAATGGCCTCACAAAAACTTTTAATCAAACTTATTATTTATTGGCTGTGCTGGAGATTATTTTTATCTTTATTAATCTTAGTTGCTCCTTACGTACTCAACTATCTACCTAGTTTCCCTTATTCTCAGTTATTAATTGAGTCCAACCTGTCAAAACAAGTTTATTCCTGGGCTAATTTTGATGGTGTTCATTATTTAAATATTGCTGAAAACGGTTATTTAAAAACTGGATTGATTCAAGCATTTTTTCCAGTCTATCCATTTTTAATCAATTTTGTTTCTCAAACAGGTTTGCATGTCATTGAAAGCGGCTTAATCATTAGCAATATAAGTTTACTGGGTGTTCTATTTTTGGGTTATCAGCTAACTAAAAAATGGTTTAATAATGACACTGCCAATCAATTTTTATTAGTATTATTGCTATTTCCTACCTCTTTTTATTTTGGAGCAGTTTATACTGAATCCTTATTTTTATTATTAGTTTTAGCTGGTATTTGGTACTACGAACAACAAAAAAACCTGTTTTCAGGCCTTTTAATGGGCTTGTCATCTGGAGTGAGGTTAGTGGGAGTGGCTCTAATACCCTCATTTTTACTCAAGTGGATGAAAAAGTCACAACTTCAACCAATGGCTTTTAAAAAAATAATTAGCAAGAATTGGCAATTTTTAATTGGATTGAGCATTGGCTCGTTGGTTTTTGTGAGCTATATGTATTTTTTATATCTCAAATTCAATGATCCATTATATTTTGCTACAGTGCAATCTTCGTTTGGAGCCGGTCGCGAACTTGGTTTTATTTCGTTACCGCGAGTTTTTTTCCGTTCGCTTAAAATTTTACTCACAGCCCGTCCTTTTAATTTAAAATATTTTAGTTATGCGCAAGATTTTTTAATTTCAATAGTAGTTGGACTAGGAATTATATTTTCGTTTAAAAAGATAAAATTACAATACGTTATTTTTTCTATTTTTGCTTATCTACTGCCAACTTTAACCGGCACTCTTTCTAGTATGCCTAGATATGTTTTGATCATCTTCCCAGTAATAATCTGGTGGTCTGATTACTTAACCCATCATCCCAGGTTAAAACTAATTTATTATCCCATCTCCATCAGTTTATTAATTATCAATACTATTCTCTTTATTCAAGGTTACTGGGTAGCCTGATATAATTAGCTGTGAAAGGCATATTATGAAAATTCTTATTACTGGCGGTGCTGGTTTTATCGCTTCTCATGTTGCTGATTTATTAATCACCAATGGTCATGAGGTGGCAATCTTAGATAATTTATCAACTGGGAAAAAAGAGTTTATTAATCCCAATGCTCAATTTTATCAAGCTGATATTACTGATAAAAACAGAATTGAAGATATTTTGGCTGAGTTTAAACCAGAATTAATTAATCACCACGCTGCTCATATTCAAGTGGGACACTCGGTAGAAGATCCGCAGTTTGATGCCCAAAATAATATCATTGGTTTATTAAATCTGATGCAGTCAGCAGTTAAGTATGGTGTGAGCAAGGTAATTATGGCTTCAACTGGTGGTGCTATGTACGGTAATAAACAAACACCTTTCTCAGAAAGTATGAAAGAGGAACCTCTATCACCTTATGGTGTTTCTAAAAGAGCAGGGGAGTTATATTTAAATTATTATCACGAGCAATATGGCATCAATTACATTGCCTTGCGTTACGCTAATGTTTATGGCCCGAGACAAAATCCACATGGAGAATCAGGTGTCGTGGCTATTTTTTCTGAGATGCTAGCTCAAAACCAACAACCTGTAATTAATGGTGATGGTACTCATACTCGAGATTATGTGTATGTGAAAGATGTAGCCCAAGCCAACCTAATGGCTATTGATAGCGATTTTATTGGAGCAATCAATATTGGTACTGCTACTGAAATCTCCACTAATGAGGTATTTGATAAAGTTGTGAAGGAGTTTGGCCTTAAAATCGCAAAAAAATACGGTCCAGCTCGACCTGGAGAACAAGTGACTAGCTCACTAGATTATTCATTAGCCAAGAAAATTTTAAACTGGGAGCCTACTATCAATTTTGATATAGGAGTGAAACAAGTTGTGCAGTGGTATCAAAATAAAAAAGTTTAATAAATGAAAATAATCTTACTCATTATTGCTTTAATTTCAGTGATTAGAGCTAGGTTAAAAAAACAATAATCTAACCTTTTTCACTACTTTTTCCTATCCAGTTCAGCTTTGATCTTCGCTATAATATTCTTAATTATGATCTTTGCAAAACCTCAATCTCTTAATCATTATAAAGATTTAGCACTTGCTTCAACTGGATTGAAACAATCTCTGATCAACATCTTTGGTTCTAGCCTAGCTAGTGGTTTTGCTGCCTTATCCTTAATCATTATTTCTCGTTATTTAGGTCCAATTTATTTTGGACAGTTTAGTACTGCCTTTGCTTTATTATTAATCTTAGTCCGTTTTAATGATCTAGGTTTAAGCATTGCTACAAGCAAACTGGTGCCTGCCACTCAAGATCAGACCATTCAGCAAACCCTACTCGGTCTTATTTTTCGTTATCGCTTAGCTTTATCTGGCATTATTATTGTCGCTGGTTTTATTTTTAGTCAATTTTTGCCTAGTTTTTTATTAACCGATAACAGTTCTTTGATTTTGTTGGCTTTTTTATTAAGTATTGCCATTTCTTTTTTTGAGCACACTCAATTTTCTCTTCAAGCTTTACACCAATTTAAACTAGCAGCCATTTTAAATGGTTCTCAAGGAATCTTAAAATTACTTTTATCTTTACCATTTATTTTCTTAATTTTGCAAAGTTCATTTTCTTTAAGTTCAGCTGTGATTCTGATTTTTATTTTTTATATGATTGCTCCAGCTATTCCAACTTTAATCATCAAATTAATTAATCCTGCTCGCTTACCTTTATCAATCAACCTTCCGCAGTCTGAGGCTGTGCCAAGTTTGAATAAAAAAATTTGGCAAATTACAAAACATGCTGGTTTAGGCATTGTGGCTGCTGGCATTATTGAAAATATTGATATTCTTTTTGTCCAAGCTTACTTAACTAATTATGAAGCTGGTTTATTAGCTGGAGTTTCCCGAATTGCGTTATTACTTTATGTGCTCGCTTATGCTTTAGGCAATGTACTGAATCCCAGAGTGGCTCGCTACGTTAATATTGAAAATCTTAAAAAGTTTTGGAATAAGGCTTGGCTGATTGTGGCATTTTCTATAGTCGGATTTGTGTTAAGCATGATCCTAGCTGAGCCTTTAATTATGTATTCCATTGGAGTTGAATATTTGCCCGCGCTAGGATTAATGAGAATATTATTAGCAGCTGGTTTTGTAACTATTGCCGGAATGCCTTTTATTGCAATGTTTTATAGCTTTAATTTACCTTGGTACTTTTCGGTTTCTGGAGTTGTGCAACTAATAATTATTTTAGTGGGTAATGGCTTACTCATACCGGAATATGGAGTCAATGCCTCAGCATGGACAAGATTAGTAGCTAGAGTAGTCCTGCTAGTGATGACCATTGTGCTGGCTCGCTATCACTTGAACAAACAATTGCTTGCCACTGATCAAAAAAACTAGTTTCATTTTTCTTTTCTCAACAAAAAAGCGAGCAATCTTCATTACTCGCTTTTATCTCAACGTCAAGTTTTAAAAAAAATTATTTGATCTTAGTTTCTAGCTGTTGTGCCCATTCTCCCACTACTGGCAACATAAATTTTTCTCCTTGATAAGCTTTCACCATTAACACTATCCAAAGAATGAAAGTGAGTGGAGCTAAAATAACAGAAACTATAGTACCCAAAAATGGAATCAAAGAAATAATCATTAATCCTCCAAATACTACCACACTTTGAGCAGCATGGAACCTAACTAGCTTATCTTCTTTTTCAATTAACAAGAAGATTAAACCAGTAATCCAACCAGCTAAATAAGTAAGTAAGACTTTTAGGTTGCCATCGACCTTAATTGTTGTGGGAGTAGTTTGTTTTTCTGTCATGATTTAATCATATCTAACCACCAATAACTGTCAAGCAGGAATTGAAATGGAATCAAGCCTTATATAGGTAAAACTGAATTAACTGAAAACTATTTTTTACTTGTTGAGATGGGTTTTAAAATATTCAATGGTTAAGTTTAAACCCTGTTCAAACTTAACTTGTGGTTCCCAATTAAGTAATTTTTTAGCTTTACTAATATCTGGCTTGCGCCGAGTCGGATCATCCTTAGGTAATGGCTTAAAAATCATATCTTGGTTGGGATCAAATTTACCAATGATAAGTTGTTTAACTAGTTGAGCCGTTTCAAATACAGTTAGTTCCTGAGGATTACCTAAATTAATTGTTTCTCCTTTTAAATTGGGTAAACCAGCTAATGATAAAATTCCAGCCACCAAATCAGTCACATAACAATAAGATCTAGTTTGCTGACCTTCACCATAAACTGGCACAGGCTCTCCAGCTAAAGAAAATTTAATAAAATTAGGAATCACTCTGCCGTCATTAATATCCATTCTGGGACCGTAAGTATTAAAAATACGAACAATCCGAACGTCCATAGCAAACTCTCTTTCATAAACTCCACAAATAGTTTCACCCAAACGTTTGGCCTCATCATAGCAAGAACGAATCCCATTGGGATTAACATTACCCCAATAAGATTCTGGTTGAGGATGTTGTAACGGATCGCCATAAACCTCGCTAGTACTAGCAAAAATAAATCTTGCTTGGGGCTGATGAGCTAATAAAAAATCTAATAACTGATGAGTGGCCCAAGAGTTAACGAGATAAGTTTCCCTAGGAAAAGCTTGGTATTTATCAGGACTGGCAGCTGAAGCAAAATGAAAAACAAAATCAATGGCAGAATCAATTGTTAAGTATGTTGCCGGAGGTTGATTAACATCAGCTTTAATAAAAGTAAAGTTTTTTGCAAACTCTCCTGCAGTTTGCAACATAGATTCAAGATTATCATTACTGCCAGTTGAAAAATTATCAACTCCAATTACTTTTGCTCCTAGTTTCAATAAACTTTCGCAAAGATGTGAGCCGATAAAACCAGCTGCCCCTGTTACTACACAACTTTTATTTTGCAAGAAATTATCAATGTTCATGAATAACATTCTAGCAAATAATTATACTTAAAACTATAATCTGATCATTATTATGGTAGAACATAGTAAAATTAGAATCATGCTTTAAAAGTAATGCATTAAGTTACAGTTTTCTTATTTGATAGTTATCTAGTAGAATAGTGTTTATTGATGCTTAAACTAAAAAACATTCAGCCTATCTGGTTTATTTTAATTTTAGCCTTAATCTTGCGTATACCATTGCTCAATGGTTCTTTTTGGTTGGATGAGGCAGCTCAAGCCTTAGAAAGCGCTCGACCATTATCACAACAGTTTGATATCATTGGCGATTTTCAGCCCCCTTTGATGCATCTGTTCACTTTTCTGGCTTTATTAATGAGTCAACAAGAATGGTGGGCCAGGCTAATAACTGCTCTAATTCCTGGATTGATTAGTATCGGCTTAGCTTATACAATCGGAAAAAAATTATTTAATCAAGCCACTGGCTTAATAACTGCTTTATTGTTGGCCACTTCTTCTTTTCATATTTTTTATGCTCAAGAACTGCGTCCCTACAGTTTAGCTCTGATGTGGGCCATGTTTTCTTGGTTAGCATTAATCACAGTTTGGAATCAGCTACCACGCACTTTTATAACATTGAAATCAATATTTAAAAATTGGTGGCCTTATATCTTGGTCACAACTTTAGGATTATTCACCAGTTACACCTATCCTTTTATAGTTTTAGCTCAACTAATAATAACTTTATTACTCTATAAAAAACAGTTAACTGCTCATTTAATCGCAGCCTGTACTGCTGGAGCTTTATTTTTACCTTGGTTACCAACATTTTTAAAACAACTTCACGCTGGGCAATTATTACGCTCTGATCTGCCAGGCTGGTCAAGTTTAGTTAGTTTTACTCAACTTAAAGCATTACCGTTAGTGATGGGAAAATTAGTTTTTGGAGTTATCAGACTTGATGTCAATCTAGTTTTCATCAGCCTGAGTGTTGTTTTAGTTCTCCTCATATTACTATTAGCAATTAAATTATGGCAAGTTAACAAGAGTTCTGTTCAGCATTTTTTCACCAAGCCCAATAACAAAAACTATTTACTTAGCTTTTTAGCTCTCAGTTTACCCTTGCTTTTGGGTTGGTTAGTTTCGTTTGTGGTGCCGGTGATTCATCCTAAAAGATTTTTGTTTATTCAACCATTTATTTATCTGTTCATTTCTAGTCTCGTAGTCGGTAACTGGCAACTCAAACAAAAATTCAATCAAGTTTTAGCAGTTATTTTATTATCATCGCTATTAATAATTAATGTTTTTTCCACAGTGAATTATTATCAAAAACCAGATTTACAACGAGAAAATTGGCGTCAGGTTTACCAATTGATCTCTGCTCGTTTTCCAGAAAGAGATACCTTAATTGTTTTTGGATTCAATGATCCATTCGCACCTTGGGAGTGGTATGCAGGTAAACAATTTCCTACTTTGTCTACAGGTTATTTACACAGTCAAACATTGCCCCTAGTGCAAGAAAAACTCAAGCCAGCGACTGAGTATCAATTTGTTTTAGTTTTTGATTATCTGCGGGATTATACTGATCCTTATAACTATATTCCTGCTGCTTTGGAAGAGTTTGGCTATGAGCTGTATGAACTAATTGATCAAAAAAATATTGGCTTTATACGTGTCTATATTAAAAATAAAACAGCCATTACCGGCTAATGTGATATGAATATTGGTTTAGATATTACTGCTTTAATTTATCAACGTGGTGTTTCGCGTTACACTGCTAATTTGGTTAGAGCCTTAAGTACTCATACTAACAATCATTTAAAATTATATGGTAGCTCATTGCGTCAACATGCATTTTTAACTGCTAGTGCCAAAAGTTTAACCAGTAACAAAGTTCAAGATCAATATCATATTCAAAAACTACCGCCATCGGTTTTACAGTTACTCTGGAGTCTGGGACTTAATCAAATTCAATCCCATTTTTCTAAATTAGATGTTTTTCATAGTTGGGACTGGATCCAACCACCAGATAAAAATATTCCCTTAGTGTCAACCATTCATGACCTAGCTATTTTAAAATATCCTGAAACTGCTCATCCAAAAATTGTCAAGGCACATCAAAAAAGTTGGCAACAACTTAAAGATAGAAAAGCACATATTATCGCAGTCAGTCAGGCTACCAAAAAAGATGTGGTCGAACTATTAAACTTTCCTAACTGGCGTGTACATGTGGTGCCTGAAGCTTTACCCACTGAAATTTTAGATATTAGTTTAAGCTTGATCGATAAGGACATTACTGTCATTAAGAATAAATATCAACTTGATAAGCCTTATATTTTATTTGTTGGAGTTAGAGAGCCTCGCAAAAACTTGGAGCGACTGATTAAAGCTTGGTTACCCTTACAAGAAAAAGTAGATTTGATAGTAGTTGGTGATAAAGGTTGGAGTGAACAAACTGTAACTAATAGTACTCATTTAAGATTTTTAGGCAAAGTCTCTGATCAAGCTCTATGTGTTTTATATTCTGAAGCAGAGCTATTTGCTTATCCTTCTCTGTATGAAGGTTTTGGTCTACCAATTTTGGAAGCTTTTCAATACGGTACTCCTGTCTTAACCTCTGACTTATCAGCCATGATTGAGGTGGCAGGTAATGCTGCAGAGTTAGTTGATCCTTTCAGTATTACTGATATTAGAAGAGGCATTAATAAAATTCTTAACGAAAACAGTGAATCACAAAAAAAGAGATTACAGCGCATGATTATTCGCAAACAAATGTTTGACTGGAAAAAAGTTGCCTGGCAAACTGAAAAAGTATATCAACAAGCAATTGAAGATTTTAATAATTAAAGATGCCTATGATTTCTTTAGCCATCGATGCCAATGAAGCTAATGTTGCCAATAGAGTGGGCAGTAATGTCTATGCCTTTCACATTTTAACAGAGTTAGCTAAGTTAATTAGCCATGATCCTCAAGTTAAAGCAACAGTTTTATTAGCTCAGCCTCCGCTATCAGATTTGCCTAAGGAAAATAATAGTTGGCACTATCGGGTGGTGACTCCTAAAACATTTTGGACTCAATTCGCCTTACCTTTATATCTTTATCAACATAAAACTCAATTTGATCTTTTTTATACTCCGGGTCACTACGCGCCTCGCTGGTGCGCTATTCCTTATGTTTCTAGTGTTATGGATTTAGCCTTTTTACATTTTCCAGATCAATTTAAAACTAGTGATTTAATTCAACTTAAAAATTGGACTAATTATAGTGTTCGCCATGCTCAAAAAATTGTCACTATTAGTGAATTTTCCAAACAGGAAATCATTAATGCTTATCAGCGCAGTCAAGATGATATTGTAGTGGCTTATCCAAGTTCAAGTTTTCCTGATGAAAATACTTTTTCTCAAACTAAAAATAGTTTAAAAAAATTAAAAATTAATAAACCATATTTTTTATTTATCGGTACTTTGCAACCTAGAAAAAATCTGATTACTTTAATCAAAGCCTATGAGCTTTTCTGTGAGGAACAAAAAAAATTAAAATCTGCTAAACCAGTGCCTGTCCTAGTTTTAGCTGGAAAAATTGGTTGGTTAGCTCAGCCAATTTTAGACTCCATTAACAACTCTACTGTCAAAGAGCAGATTATCTTAACTGGTTTTGTGCCCGATTCTATTAAAGTCAGTCTCTATCAAAACGCTCTCGCTACTATTTTAGTTGGCTTATATGAAGGTTTTGGACTGCCTGCTTTAGAATCAATGCAGTTTCAAACTTTACCTATTGTCAGTAATAACAGTAGCTTGCCTGAAGTGGTAGACCAAGCTGGAATTTTAGTTAATCCACACAAGTCAGCTAACATTTCTCAAGGACTGATGAAGGCCTATAATTTGTCGGCACTACACCAAGCTCAATTTAATAAACGAATGAAAGAACAAGTAGCTAAGTTTTCTTGGCAAAAAAGTGCCCAAAAAATTTATCAACTCTTATTAAATACAGCTAGTCATAATGGCTAAGCTTCCTAAAATCGATACTAGTAATGAGATCATCTTGGGTATTGATCCCGGATATGATCGTTTAGGTTGGGCTATTGCTCAAAATAATTCTGGTTGGACCAACATTAAACTTGGTTGTATTGAAACTAACCGTACTCAAACGATTATTCAGCGTTATCAGCAACTTGAACTTGATTTGCAAAAGATTATTGATCAATATCGTCCTACCCAAGCTGCTGTGGAAACCTTATTTTTTGCTAATAATGTTACTACTGCGATGAAAGTGGCTGAAGTGAGAGGCATTGTGTTAGCTATTCTAATCAGAAATAATCTTGCTATTAGTCAATACAATCCAATGCAAATTAAAGAAACTGTGACAGGAACTGGCAAAGCAGATAAAAAAGCAGTTGAAAAAATGGTGCGCCTGGAGTTTAAAATAGCTGAAAAAAATATTTTAGATGATGCTCTGGATGCTTTGGCAGTGGTTTTTACCCACTATATTTTGTCAAGAAACATGAAATACTATGCTTAAGTTATTAACTATGTAAAATTATGATTGCTTATCTTAAAGGAACTCCAAAAATTGTTGATAATTTTGTCATTATTATGACCAATGGCGTTGGCTATAAAGTAGAAGTAGGCTCACAAACCCTAGCTCAGTTATCTACCCAAGAAGTTGAGTTATATATTCATACTTATGTCAGAGAAGATCGTTTGGAATTATTTGGATTTTTACAATTAGCTCAACTTAAGCTATTTAAGCTGATGATTGAGATTTCTGGAGTCGGACCTAAAACAGCCATAGAAATCGTTGATCGTAATCCAGAACAAATTGTACAGGCAGTTCAAAACTCAGAAGTTAGCTTTTTTAAAGGTATTCCTAGAATTGGCAAAAAAACAGCTCAAAAAATTATTCTAGAACTCAAACCCAAGTTAGGTAGTTTAAAGGAGTTAAGTTTAGGCCCTCGCTCTCCTAAAGAACAAGATGTGTGTGAGGCTTTGACAGTATTGGGCTATGAAGAAAGCGATATCATCGCGATTTTACAGGATTGCAATTTAGAAGAACTGAGTGTCGAAGAAGCGGTAAGACAGGTGTTGAAGAAGATGTAGAGTTAATAAAATTCAATTATTCTCAATTGTTATTGTTAATACTATTTTGATACATTATAATTGTTTAATTATTAATCAGCATTAATTTTTGATGAAAAGAGAATCAGACCAGACTAACGCTCTAGAAGAACAAAAAGGCAACTCCTGAAAAACCATCAGGGGGAAATTAACCAGGTTTTAACACTTTTAAGAACACATCTCAAAAAAATAAAATCAGCAGGAGATCCAAGTTACGAATATTTGGCTCAATCATTAACGGCTCTAATCAACTCATATGAAAATATTATGAGTATACCTCCGCAACAAATCAATTTTTTGGAATTTATAATAAAACTCTATCCGCAACTATCAAGGCCTATAGCATTCAAGAAGATGCTGCCAGAGATTCAGAACTTGTCAAAATTTATAATAGTTTAACTTTATGGTGGACCTTCTAGTATCATTCATTATTAAAATTGTTAAAACAGATCAATATTAATTATTCAAGCATAAAAGTGATCGATCAAGAAAGAAAATCCGAGGAAAATCCAAAATTTGCAGCTCAAGAATTGCCAGTTTTATTTAAAAAACACTGGCCTAATATTGGTCAAATGTTAAGAAGTTTGCAATTATTAGCTGCCTTTGTTAATTCACACAATCAAAATGATAATGAACGCCAGGAAATTCAAACTACTTGCAAGGAATTAAGCCGCCAATATTATTCGCTTGAAATAATTGAAGGGTTATTAAATGATGGATCAATTTTTAATGAAAGTGCTAATGAATTGAATAAAAAATCTTTATTAGACTTAATGGCAAGACTAGAATCTATATTAGGACGATATCAAGCTAAATTCTCAAGCCCAAGATACCAAAAATGGCTTGATGATGTAGAATCTTAAGCTATCTCTAATCTACTAAAATTTCACACCCCTCTTTCCTATGTTATGATAGTCTCAGTAAAATCATGATTCGTTGGATTTGATTATCTGTTTTTTAAATTGCTCAAATACAACTCAATTTATATGCCAATTAACTCTACTAACCATCTTGACGAAGAATTACTTATCAACTCCTTGCGAGCCTCAGATTGGCAGGAGTTTTATGGTCAAGAGTTAATTAAAAAATCCTTACGTATCGCTATTAAAGCAACTAAAGAACGCCATGAACCATTAGACCACATCTTACTTTACGGTCCACCCGGTTTGGGCAAAACTACATTGGCTCACTTAGTTGCCAAGGAACTCGACGTTAATATCAAGGTAACTTCTGGCACAGCTTTGGCTAAAACCGGCGATCTAGCTGCTATTCTCACCAATCTCAAAGACGGAGATGTACTTTTTATAGATGAAATTCATCGTCTTCCTAAAGCAGTAGAGGAAACACTCTATCCAGTTATGGAGGATTATGCTCTTGATATAGTGATTGGCAAAGGCCCGTCAGCTCGCACAGTTCGTTTAGATTTACCTAAATTTACTTTAATTGGTGCTACTACCAGATACGGATTATTAGCTGGGCCATTTCGTGACCGTTTTGGCATTATTCACCGTCTAAACTTTTATAAATCAGATGAACTCTGTCCTATTTTGGCTAAAGCTTCACAAAAACTAGATGTGCAGCTGGATCAAGACTCAGCTCTCACCATTAGTGTTAGAGCCAGGGGTACTCCCCGCATTGCTCTTAAACTTCTGAAACGAGTGCGAGATTTTGCTCAAGTGCAAAAACAAGCCATTAATGAGCAGTTAATTGCCACAGCTCTGCAAATGCTCACAATTGATGAGCTAGGCCTTGATCAAAACGATCGTTCATTTTTATCAAAAATTATTTACAAACACAACGGTGGCCCGATTGGTTTAAAAACCATCTCAGCTACTATTCATGAAGATCCAGGCACCATTGAAGAGGTGATTGAGCCTTATTTATTAGAGCTAGGTTTTATCAATCGCACCTCACAAGGTAGAGTAGTAACTCCTAAGGCTTATCAACACTTAAAAATTAAATATAATAAAAAAGACTAGTGATTATTTTATTTACAAACTAAATATTTAACCGTGCTTAAAAAAATCCAACGCCGACTCACCGCTATTTATCTTGAAACAGTCACCGGATTTTTATGGTGGGGTGTGGGTTACCTGCCTTTCCATTCACTTAGAAAATTTTTTTATCGCTTGTTTGGTATGAAAATTAATAGTCATTCTACAATTCACATGATGGCTCGTATTTATGATCCCAGACACATCAAAATTGGAACAGATAGCTTGATTGGCGAGCGAGTTACTCTTGATGGCAGACGTCAACTGCCTAATTCTCAAGGCGAGTTAATCATTGGTGATCATGTAGATATTGCCTCTGAGGTGATGATTTGGACAAGTCAGCATGATATTAATGATCCGAGTATGAAAACAATTGAAACAAAAGTGGTGATTGAAGATTACGTTTTTATTGGTCCCAGAGCGATTATTTTACCTGGAATAACTATCGGCAAAGGAGCAGTAATTGCTGCCGGAGCAGTGGTGACTAAAGATGTGCTTCCTTTGGCAATCATGGCTGGTATTCCAGCCCAACAAATCAAGACTCGCAATCAGGATGCACTTAATTACACTCTAGGAAGGCCCAGACTTTTTCAATAACTACGCTTTACAGTCATGCCACTTATTGAACTTCAGCCCTTTTTATCGATTATTATTGTTTCTTTTAATACCAGTAACTTAACCTTGCAGGCAGTTAAGGCTGTCATTGCTGAGTTAAAATCAAGCAAAACTCTGCACCAAGCCAGCGAGATTATTGTCGTAGATAATCATTCTCAAGATGATTCTGTAGCACAATTAAAACAACTGCAAAAACAAACTCCCCAATTAATTATTATTGAAACTGAAAAAAACTTAGGTTTTGCTAAAGCCAATAACTTAGGTATTAAACAAAGCCAAGGTAACTATATTTTGTTACTTAATTCTGACACTATTGTTCAGCCAGGTGCTTTAACACAACTAGTCCGCACCTTTGAAATAAATCCAGTGACTGAAGTGACTGCTGCTTTATCATCTCAGCAAGGAAAACTGGATAAACTAGGCATTCTAGCCGCGACTTTATTATATCCAGACGGTTCTTGGCAAGCTCAAGGTGGTCAAGTTCCCAATTTAATTACCTTAATGATGCAAATGTTTTTCCTGGATGATCTGCCTGTGATTGGTCCTTTATTACCCAGTGCACAAGAGACTGGCCGCACCGGTCGTTTGAGAAAAAAGTTATTGGTTTCGATTACCACTCAACCTCAGCAAAAAGGGTGGGTGGGTGGTACGGCCATGATGATTAGAAAAGAAGTTTTACAGGATATTGAGTTGCTAGACGAAAATATTTTTATGTATGGTGAGGATATGGAGTTTTGTCTTCGCGCCCGCAAACATCACTGGGATATTGCCCTTGATCCTCAAGCCAAAGTCGTTCATCTAGGTAGCGCTAGTTCGTCAGCGGAAAATGCCATTTTAGGAGAGTTCAAAGCTTATTTATATATTTGGTCCAAGCATAAGCCTCATTGGCAAATTCCTTTAGTCAAGGGTATTTTATATCTAGGAGCCCAGCTAAGAAGATTTGTTTTTGGTACAATCTTAAAAGACCAAGCTAAAGCTCAGGCTTACCAAAAAGCTAAAAATTTGTTACTCTAAAATCTTTGTGATATGACTAAAAAATTTAATAAAATTTTAAATTGGTTTGATGAAAATATTTTGTTGATTTTGAGCGGTTTTTTAATTGCTTTTATTCCTTTATTTCCCAAAATTCCTTTAGTTGATTTAATTCCAGGCTATATTGTGCGCATGCGTATTGAAGATATTTTTGTTTTTATCACTGCTTTGGTCTGGTTTATCCAAGTCTTGAGAAAAAAAGTCAAATGGCATTCAATCATCTTCAGCATTATTGTGGCATATTTAGTGATTGGGCTGTTATCAATTCTGTCAGCGATCTTTGTTATTCCTAGTATTCCTTTACAGCTGCTTCACATTGGTAAAACAGTTTTACACTGGGTGAGATATTTTGAGTATTTTATGCTGTTTACCATTACCTTTTCTGCAGTGAAATCTAAAAAAGATGTGCAACTTTTAATTTATATTGTTATTTTGACCACTTTAGCCATCGTTGTTTATGGTTATGGCCAACGTTATTATTACTGGCCAGTGTACTCAACCATGAATCGAGAGTTCAGTAAAGGCGTTCGGCTTTACTTAACTGAAAATGCTCGAGTTCAGTCCACGTTTGCTGGACATTATGATTTGGCAGCTTACTTGGTGATTGTTTTAAACTTAATTTTAGCATTAGCACTAAAAGCTACTCGGAAACTAAAAAAAATATTATTTTATGGTGTTTATTTAGTTGGTTTGTGGTTGCTAATTTTAACTGCCTCTCGCGCTTCATATATTGCATATTATTGCGGAACTTTAGCTGTAATTGCTTTAATCACTGCTGAACAAAAAACCTTAGCTAAAAAACTTAAATATGGGTTGTCTCATTTTGTCGGTTTTTCCTTATTAATGGTGATCATGACTTTGACTTTTGGTAAAGATATTCAAGACAGATTTTTGCATGTCATGCGAGCTTATCCTGAAATTGAACATAATGTAGTGGCTGCTAAAGAATTTGTAGAAAATTCTACACACGACATTGAAGCATTTCTAGGCCTTAAGGAAAAAAGAACCATTCCTGATAATTGGGTAGGAGTAGATAACGTTTTAACCAATACTGATGAACGACCAACCACAACTGCTCCTGATCGCACTCGGCCAGATGATGTTTACGTTGATGTACCTATCACTACCAGTGTTGCCACTGAATCTGCTGATGGTACTACTACCTATACCACTGTCAGTAGTGAACGCACTTGGTCAGCCAATGCTATGAAATATGGCCTGTCGACTGCCATACGTCTGGATACTCTCTGGCCCAATGCCATTAATGGCTTTAAGTTTAATCCTTTACTGGGTAAGGGTTATGCCACCTTAAACAAGGAATCATTTGAGCATTTTACTGAGGCTGAGAGTACAGATAATAATTATCTTCGTATTTTAGGAGAAACAGGTTTATTAGGATTTATGACTTTTTTTGCTATTGTAGTCATTGCTATTTATTTAGCCTTTAAATTCTCGCAAGCAGATCACTCTGACACTGCCGTCATTAGTATTGGTTACATTGGAGCTTCAATTGGTTTATTGGTTAATGCCCTTTATATTGATGTATTTGCTTCATCAAAGATAGCCTTTACCTACTGGGCTATTACCGGTGCAGTCATGGCTCTTTATACTCTTGAGTCTAATCAACCATTGCTGGGAAAAATAAAGATAATGACTCGCTCTCGCCACTCAAAAAGTTCTGTTCCAAATCAACTAAACTTAAAAAAGAAGTCTTAATGCAACTATCATTTCAGCGCTTGGCGCAAATTTGCCGTCACCATAATTTTCAACTAGTCATTATTTTGTTAATCTCGTTTATTTTTCGTTTGTATCGAATTGATAATCCTATGCTAGATTGGCATGCTTTTAGACAAGCAGATACTGCTTCAGTCACTTATCGCTATACACAAGAAGGAATTGATTTGTTGCATCCCAGATATCACGATTTATCTAATATCCAATCTGGACTGGAAAACCCGCAAGGTTATCGTATGGTTGAGTTTCCCTTTATTAATGGCTTGATTGCTCAAATTTTAATTGCTTTTCCTGCCTTAGACTTTGCTATGACCAATCGTTTTATTGCAATATTATTTTCTATGGGTACACTGCTTTCTTTTTATTGGTTAATCAGCTCAATCAGCTCAAAAAAAATAGCCTTAGTCAGCACTGCTTTTTTAGGATTTTTACCATACTCAATTTATTATTCACGCGTGGTTTTACCAGAGCCGTTCATGTTATGTTTTAGCACACTCTCTTTAGCCCTATTTGTGGCATATTTTAAACAAAAAAAATCTGTTTTTATTTGGTTGTCGTGTTTATGCCTAGCATTAGCGCTATTACTTAAACCATTTGTGGCTTTTTTAGCTCCAGTTTATTTTACGCTCATGCTGATTTATGATCCTAAATTTTATAAAAAACTTAGTATTTATTTATATCCCTTATTAGCCTTTACGCCCTTAGTTTTGTGGCGAATCTGGATCAATAACTTTCCTGAAGGTGTGCCAGCTTCGGAATGGTTATTAAATGGCGATGGCATTCGCTTACGACCGGCTTGGTTTCGTTGGCTTTTCTGGGAAAGATTAACCAAGATGTTTGCTGGTATCACCGGCTTATTTTTTATTGCTGCCAACTTAACCAAACGAGACCGCTTGTTAATTATCATCGGTAGCTGGTGGCTTGGCATTCTCGGTTATTTTATTGTAGTGGCAACCGGTAATGTTAAACACGATTATTATCAAGTTTTAAGCTTACCCATTCTTGCTTTTACTTTAGGCAGAGGTAGTTTTTTATGGACCAATTTTTTATCTAGATTCCTGAAAAACAAAACAAGTTTTGCTCGGATTTTGGCTGTGGCTAGCACAATAGTGATTACAGTTTTACTGTTCACTATTAGCTGGATTCAAGTTAAAGGTTTCTTTAATGTCAATCACTGGGAATATGAAAAAATTGGACAAGAAGCAGATAGATTATTGCCTAAGCAGGCTAAGGTGATTGCTCCAGCTATGGGTGACACCATGTTTTTATTCCAAACTAGAAGAACTGGCTGGCCCATTGGTTTTAACATTGATGAAAAAATCAAACAAGGTGCTACTCATTATGTAACCAACATTTTTGACGATGAGGCGACTGAATTAGAAAATAAATATATCACTCTTAAAAAAACTAGCGAGTATATTATCATCGATCTTACCAATGAAAAATTACCCTAATTTTTTTGTTTTATGAAAATTTTAATGCTGACTCCTTATTTACCATATCCACTTTTGTCTGGTGGACAGATTAGAACCTATAATTTACTCAAACAGCTCTCGAATAAACATGAGATTACCTTATTTGCACTGATTAAAAATAATCATGAAAAAATATATATCAAGGAAATTCAGCCTTTCTGTAAAAAAATTAAAGTTTTTAAGCGCTCTAGTAAACCATTTACTCTGCTCAATATCTTAAAAACTGCTTTTTCTAGTTATCCATTTTTAGTGATGAGAAATCGTGTTCCTGAAGCTGTGGCTGCTATTAAAGATGAGCTAGCCGAGAATCAATACGATCTGATCCATGCTGAAACTTTTTACATGATGCCTCATATTCCTACTACTAAAACTCCAGTGCTGTTGGTGGAGCAAACCATTGAATATTTAGGCTATGAATCTTATGCCCATAAAAAATCATTACTAGTCAAATTAATGCTCAATTATGATGTAGATAAGATCAGAAAATGGGAAAAGTATTATTGGCAAAAGGCTAACAGACTGGTCACCATGAGCAAAGAGGATCAAGAGTATGTGCAACAATTTTTAGTTAAAAAGAAAAAAGTAGAGGTGGTTTCTAATGGAGTTGATAGTGCTTGGTTTGCGCAAACAAAACGGCAACTACCTGAAAAACCAACCGTGGTTTATGTTGGCACTTTTAAATGGTTGCCTAATATCGAAGCTGTTCAATATTTAGTAAAAGAAGTTTGGCCCAAAATTAAGCAGAGTATGCCCGATGTCCACCTAAATATTGTAGGCAATGAACCTACTCCAGAAATTGTTAATTTTCAAAATTTAGATGACAACATTCATGTCACTGGCAGAATTCCTGATATTCGGGATGCATTTAAACAAGCTCATGTTTTATTAGCGCCTGTGTTTAGTGGTAAAGGCACGCGCTATAAAATTCTAGAGGCTATGGCCAGTGGCACCCCAGTGGTTGCTACCACCACAGCAGTAGAAGGACTTAACCTGAAACACAACCAACATGCTCTGATTAGTAATGATGCCCAAACTATGGCTGATTATGTTGTGCAGTTGTTGAATGATGAAAAATTATGGAATCAGTTAGCCACTAATGGCAAAAAAATTGTCAGTCAGCAATATGATTGGCGACTCATTTCCAAAAAATTAGATAAAATTTATCAATCAATGTAATTAAACATCTTTTTTTATGAAGCAAGCCACTCTGACATTAGTAATTTTGAACTACAACAGTAAATTTTGGCTAAAAAAGTTACTGGAAAGTCTTAAAACTTATTATTTAGATAATACTAAAACTAAAGTGGCAACGGTGGTGGTTGATAATCACAGCGATGATGATTCATTAGCTATGCTCAAAACAGATTTTCCTTGGGTGAAACTTGTGGAACAAGAAGAAAATCTTGGTTTTGCCGCAGGCAACAATGTGGTTCTGAAAAGAATAGAAACCCCTTATGTGATGTTGCTCAATAGTGATACTGAGCTAACTGCCAACTCAAATTTAGATTCTTTAATCACTTTTATGGATAACAATGAAAAGGTGGCTGTAGCCACTCCCAAACTTCTTCTTTCCAATGGTGCTTTAGATTGGGCTTGCCATCGAGGAGAACCAACTCCCTGGGCCTCTTTCACTTACTTTACTAAACTAGCTCAGTTACTGCCTCAGTCACAGCTATTTGGTCAATATCATCAAACTTACAAAGATTTAGCAACCCAACATTTCATTGCTGCTTGTAGCGGAGCAGCCATGTTAATTAGAACTAAATACATGAATGAGGTTGGGTTCTTAGATGAAAACTTTTTTATGTATGGTGAAGATTTGGATTGGTGTAAACGATTTAGAAATGCTGGCTATCAAATCAGTTTTCATCCAGAAGTCAGTATTATTCATCACAAATATAAATCAGGTATTCAAACAGAGTCGCCTTTAACTTCTTTACAGTCTAAACGTTATTTCTACAACACTATGTTGCTGTATTATGACAAACATTATCTTGATAAATATCCTAAAATAATTAGGTTTTTTCTCAGATTATTTGTTTTTATCAAAAAAGGAGGCATGTGAGTTCAAACTCCACCACCAATAAACCCTTAACCATTGGTATTGATGCCAGATTGTGTGGCAAAAGGCATGCTGGTATTGGTCGCTATATTGAAAATTTACTAGTAGAGCTGGTCAAATTAAAACCAAACTCAGTTAAGTTCATCTTTTTTTTTCATGATCAAGAACAAGAGCAAGCCATAAAAAAAATAATAGGAACTGATCAGAACTATACTGCTGTTTTTGTGCCTATTAGGCATTATTCTCTGGAAGAACAATGGCGCTGGCCTAGAATTCTACACAGTCATCATTTGAGTTTGCTTCATGTGCCTCATTTTAATATTCCCTTGTTATATCAAGGAAAAATCATCATTACCATTCATGATTTATTATGGCATGAGCAAATAGGTCCTCAAGCCACAACCTTGAGCGCTAGTAAATATTATTTAAAATACTTAGCTTATCGCTTAGTCACTAGCCAAGCACTAATGAGAGCTAAAAAGATTTTAGTGCCTACAAAAACAGTTAAAAATATTTTGGCAAAATTTCATGCTCAAGCTTTAGACAAAACTGTAGTCACTTATGAAGGTATTAGTGACTCTTTTTTACAAATTTTTGAAAAACTCAAGAAAAATCCGCAATTATTAACTAAAAAATTTAACACCAACTCATTAATTTATGTCGGTTCATTATATCCTCACAAAAATATTGAGGTTGTTTTTCAAGCTTTAACACTAAATCCCAAACTGTTATTAACTATTGTCTGTGCTCGCAATGTATTTTTAAAAAGAACTCAGGAACGGATCAAAGAATTACAGCTAGAAAAACAGGTCACGCTCACTGGTTACTTAACTGATCAGCAATTAATTTCTGCCATGCAATCATCATTAGCTTTAATCCAACCATCTAAATCAGAAGGTTTTGGTTTGACAGCCATTGAAGCCATGGCAGCAGGCACTCCTGTGATTGCTTCCAATCTACCGGTTTTCCAAGAGTTATATGCTGATGCACCAATGTATTTTAATCCTAATAATGTTAATCAACTGTTGGCTCAAATTAATAATTTACAACAACCTAAGCTCAGAGTTGAGCAAATTAAAAAAGGACTAAAAGTAGCTGATCAATATAGCTGGTCAAAGATGGCTCAAATAACACTAGATCAATATTTGTCAGTTGAAGATTAATTTTGTTGACTCACTATGACAGAACTTCAGCCCTTGAGTGCTAAACAAATCAAAGTAGCTTTAATCTATGATCGGGTAAATGCTCCCTATGGTGGAGCAGAGCAGGTGTTGCTAGCTTTACAACAACTATTTCCTGACGCTCCACTTTTTACCTCAATCTATCAAGAGAAAAAAGCTCTCTGGGCTAAACAATTTACTGTTATTCCCAGCTTTTTAAATAATATTCCCTTGGCCAAAACTGCTTACCGTTGGTTTTTGCCACTAATGCCTTTGGCTTTTGAGTCTTTGGATTTATCAGCGTATCAATTAATTATTTCCGTGACCAGTGCTGAAGCCAAAGGCGTAATTACGCAACCAAATCAAACTCATGTCTGTTATTTACTCACTCCACCTAGATATTTATATGATTTTAAAACTGAATATATTCAAGCACTACCTCTATTTAAATGTCCCATCGTTAAATTTTTAATTCAACAACTACTAGCTTATGTGAAATGGTGGGATCAAGTGGCGATTTCGCGGCCTGATGTCATTATTCCTTTATCAAAACTGGTGCAAACCAGAGTTAAGAATATCTATCATCTAGCCACTGGTTCAGTAATTTACCCGCCCATTGATGTGATCAACTTAGCAAGTGATGATCAATCATTAACTCAGTTTTCTTTACCGCAAGAATTTTTATTAGTTGTAAGCCGTTTAGTGCCCTACAAACGTCTTGATTTAGCTATCAGCGCCAGTTATCAACTAAAACAAAATTTGGTCATAGTAGGTGAGGGTCCAGAACTTACTAGACTTAAGCGTCAGGCCAGACAACTTGCTCAAACTCACCAAGAATCAAGAATCTATTTTTTACCCACTCAACCTCAATCAATAGTTAATGCTTTGATTAAAAAAGCTAAACTCTTTCTAGCTCCAGGGATTGATGATTTTGGTTTAAGTCCGTTGCAGGCAAATTTGATGGGAACACCAGCGATTATTAATGCTCACAGTGGGGTAGCCGAGGTTTTTCAAGCTGGGATTCAGGGAGAAAAAATGAGTCAGTCGTCTAGCGATGCCTTGGTAACCAGTCTGCAAAAAGCGCTATCAACTACTTATAATTCTGCTAAAATGAAAAACTATGTATCTCAATATAATACCAACAAATTCTTGCATGAATTTGCAAATGTGTTACAACCTTTTATATCACAATACATAAATTAATAATCAAATATGAAAAACTATAACCATGTCTATGCAGTGATTCTCGCAGGCGGAGGTGGCACCAGACTTTGGCCAAAATCTAGAGATAATTATCCTAAGCAATTTTTAAAACTGGTTGATCATCGCACCATGGTTCAGGTGGCAGCAGATCGCCTGCATAAAATGTTACCTTGGGAAAAAATTATTGTAGTGAGCAACAAGCAATATGAACAAGATATCAAAGAGCAACTGCCACACATTCCCACCACTAACATTATTTGTGAGCCTGATAAAAAGGAAACTGCTTTGGCTATGCTGGTCGGTGCATTGTATGCCAAAACACTTGATCCTAAAGCAGTAGTCATGAATGCTGCTTCTGATCACACCCTGACCAATGATGATGAGTTTATCAGAGTCATGACCCAGGCTTTAGCTGTAGCCAGCGAAAATGATTATTTAGTAACTATAGGGATTAGTCCAACCGAACCTAATACTGGCTTTGGTTACATTAAAGCAGGCAAAAAAATTAAAACATTAACTGATACCTTACCTTTATTTCAAGTAGAAAGTTTTTCTGAAAAGCCAAATCTTGAAACTGCTCAAAAATACATTGCCACTGGCAAATATTATTGGAATGCCAATATGTACGTCTGGTCTGCTGACAGCATTATTAATGCTTTTAAAAAATATGATGCAGAGTTTTATGATTTAACTCAAACACTGCGTCAGTTAACTGGGACAAAATTCCACCAAGCCTTACCAGCCATTTATCTAAAAGCTAAAAAGATCTCAATTGACTATGCCATCAGTGAAAAAGCAGATAATCTAGTTTTAATTCCTGGAGATTTTGGTTGGAATGATGTGGGCTACTGGAAAGTGGTTTATGATTTAGGTAAAAAAAATGATCAACAAAATGTGATTACTAATGATCATGATCAGCCTCAAACGATTGCTATCAATTCTGAAAATAACTTAATACACACCAATAACCGTTTGGTGGCTTTATTAGATGTTAATGACATGATTATCGTTGATACTGATGAGATTTTATTGATCGTGCCTAAAGATAAAAGCCAAGATATTAAAAAAATTGTGGAGCAGTTAAAAGACCAAGATAAAAAAGAATACTTATGACCTACAATCAACAAAAAAGAGTCTTAGACTTGATCGTGGCCATCACTTTAATCATTGTTTTTTTACCTTTCTGGATTGTTGTGCCGATTCTTATCTATCTAGATTCTGGTAAACCAATTATTTTCAAGCACCGTCGAGTTGGCAAGGATGGCAAAGAGTTTATGATTTTTAAATTTCGCTCCATGGTGCCGAATGCTCAAGATTTATTAACCAAAAAATATCCTCAATTACTCAAACAATTCAAAGAAGGCGACTGGAAAATTGAGGCTAAACGCGATCCTCGCATTACTAAACTAGGTCGGTTAATGCGCACCTTTACCATTGATGAGTTTCCTCAATTATTTAATGTCATCAGGGGAGAAATGAGCATGGTCGGCCCCAGAGCTTACGTGGAACAAGAACTAAAAGAGCAGATGGATAAACATCCAGAAACAAAAAAATATTTGAAAAATATTTTAGCTGTTAAGCCAGGCATCACTGGTATTTGGCAAACTAGCGGTCGCAATGAAATTCCTTTTACCCAAAGAGCTAAAATTGATTCTCACTATGCCACTGATAACTGCTTATGGCACGATCTTAAAATTTTACTTAAAACTCCCCACGCCATGTTATCTAAGTGGTAACAATAATTTTTCCAGCACAAAACTTCATTTTTTGTTATACTTATAGAATGTTTAAACTTACTAAGCCAGCCTTTAATTTTAAAAAAAAATCGCCACAACCAGTAGCAGCTGAAACTACTCAGTCTAACTCACAAGATCCTTTGCTCACCGCTCAGCCTACAGTTAAAAAACATAAATTTTGGCCAGAAAAAAAATCTAAACAAATTTTGCTCATAGTTGGCATGGTGTTGTTGGTTTTATTATCTGCAGTCGGTGCCATTGGTGCCTATAGCTATGGTGTCACTAAACAACTACAAGCTCAAGGCAATCAACTGCAAACTCAAGTCAGATCAGCCTATGATCAATTTAAAGCTCAAAATTTGCCAGGCACTGAAACAGCGCTAGTTGAAGCAAAAACTCAACTACAAACAGTTAAACAAACTTATTCGAAATTAAAACTTTACAACTCTTTACCATTCTTAAACAAGTATTATCAAGATGGTGAGGCAGGTTTAGCAGCAGCAGAATCTGGTTTAGAAGCAGCAGTGGTGGCAGCTAAAGCCATTACTCCTTATGCTGACATTCTTGGTTTTGAAGGAGAAGCTACTTTTGCTGGCGGCACTGCTGAAGATCGCATTGGGCTGTTACTACAAACTTTAGCAATGGTAGTACCGCAATTAGATGAGATCGAACAAAATTTAGAGCAAGCCCAAACTCAGCTAAACAGTATTGATCCCAATCGTTATCCAGAAGAATTTAAAGGTATGGCCATCAGAAGCAGTCTTGTGTCTGCCCAAGAATCGGCTGATCAAGGTTTAACTTTATTAACCAAGTTTCGTCCGGTGATAGAACAGTTACCAACCATTGCTGGTGGTAAAGAACGCAAAAAATATTTAATTTTATTTCAAAATAATAATGAATTGCGACCAACCGGTGGTTTTTTAACTGCTTATGCCATTATTTTTATTGAAAACGGTAAAGTCACGCCAGAAAAATCAGATGATATTTATGAGCTAGATAAAAAATTTAGCCAAAGAATTCCGATTCCAGAAAGTTTAGGTCGTTATCTAACCACTGAAAAATATTGGCATTTAAGAGATATGAACATCTCGCCAGATTTCAAGTTATCAATGGATACTTTTTTTGAATATTATTCTCAAGTTAGGGGCGAACCAGACAATATTGATGGTATTATCGCGCTTGATACTGATGTTTTGACTCGTTTATTAGAAATTTTAGGGCCTGTGGAAGTAGCTGGTTATGGTACTTTTAGTGCTGAAACTGATCCGCGCTGTGATTGCCCTCAAGTAGTTTATGCTTTAAGTGAAATTATTACTCGTCCAACTCCTTATTTAAGAGAGGATCGTAAAGGCATTTTAGGTCCAATGATGCAAGCTATTTTGCAAAAAACTTATCAAGCACCTAAACAATATTGGTCTGATATGTTTACTATGATCTGGGATATGACTAATGCTAAATCTTTGCAATTATATTTCCTTGATGATAAATCTCAGCTAGCTGCTGAAAACGCTAATGCTGCCGGTCGCATGATTCCGCCTGAAAACTCTGATTTTATTGCTATTGTTGATGCTAATCTTGGTGGTGCTAAATCAAACTTATTTACTAGTTATAGCGTGTTGCAAACTATTGAGGGTCCAGTTGACGGCAAACTGACTAAAACCGTGGAAATTACCTATCGTAACTCGCGTAAAGCTGATAATTGTAATTTAGAGGCAGGGCTATTATGTTTGAACTCGACTGCGCCTACTTGGCATCGTTTATATCTGCCTAAGGGAACGCAGTTAACAGAGGCTCAAGGTTTTGAAAACGAAGCTAAAGTTTATGAAGAGCAAGGTTTTCAAGTGATTGATGGCTTTTTCAAACTTGATCCTTTAGGTGCTGCTAAAATTAGAATCAATTATCAAGTACCTTATACTTTGGATGATTATAGATTAACAATCTGGAAACAAGGCGGAGTGGATGCTTTTGAAACCATTCTTGATATTAATGGCAATCAAACTCAATTATTAATTGATAAAGATACTGTTTTCCAAGATCAGTTTTA
>CAZTBN010000001.1:73958-95561 GCA_964611955.1 uncultured Pseudomonadales bacterium
CAAGAACAAGGCAAAATAGCCTGTGTGGCTAAAGGCGTGCGCAAGTTAAACTCCAGCAAAAGTGGCTATATGGAGCCAGCCAATATTATTAAAGCCCACCTAATTCGCACTAAAAGCATTCCTTTACTAGTTCAAGCCACACTAGTACATGATTCTTGCCCAGCTAAAGATGGTTTGTGTCAAATCAGGCAGTTAACTCAAATTTTGGAAATTTATGATAAGTTGTTTGTTGAAGAAGAGATAGCACAAGAAACCTTTAATTTAGTGCTCGAAATTAGACAAGCACTGATGATTCAAGAAAAAAATAAAATCAGATATAATCTAGGCCAATTACTATTACAGTTAGGCTATCCTGCTCCGGATTTATCAAAATATACTTCTGTATTAGAATACGTACAAGAAATAGCTGAAAGACCAATGAAAAGTTTTGAGTATTTGCAGGTTAAAAATACTTAAATTATTGTTCGCAATTAATAATCAGTCACACATCATATGAGCAGTCCAGTCACTCTCGATAATATTACAGCTTTAGCCAAAAGAAGAGGTTTTGTTTTTCCCACCTCTGAAATTTATGGTGGCTTAACCAGTTCTTATGATTATGGTCCTATGGGAGCATTGCTGATGAAAAATATTAAAGATGAGTGGTGGCAAAATTTCATTATTAATCGTGATGATATGCATGGCATTGATAGCCAGATTATGCTTAACCCGCAAACTTGGGTTGCCTCAGGTCATGTGGCTTCTTTTACTGATCCTTTAGTTGAAGATAAGGTGACCCATTTAAGATATCGCGCTGACCATTTAATTAAAGCTTGGTTAGCTACTCAGACCGATCCGCAATTAAAAGAAGTTAATGTTTCTGATCTTTCCACAGCCCAGATGGCTCAGTTTATTAAAGATCAGCATTTAAAAAGTCCAGCTGGTAATGAGCTTACAGAACCGAAAGATTTTAATATCTTGTTTGAAACTGCTATTGGTGCAGTTGCAGGTGAAAAATCTAAAGTGTATTTAAGAGGTGAAACAGCCCAAGGTATTTTTACTAACTTTAAACAGGTTTTAAATAGTACCAGAACCAGATTACCTTTTGGTGTGGGTCAGATTGGTAAAAGCTTTAGAAATGAGATTACTAGCGGTCAGTTTTTATTCAGACAACTAGAGTTTGAACAGGCTGAAATAGAATACTTTTTTGATCCTAACAAAACCGATTGGCAACAGTTGTTTAAAGACTGGCAAACAGCCATGATGGAGTTTGTCACTAATAAGCTGGGCATTGATAAGGACAAATTACGTTGGCGTCAACACACTGACAAAGAGCGCAGTCATTATAGTAAAGATACTTATGATTTAGACTTTCAATTTCCTTTTGGCTGGGATGAGCTGTGGGGGATTGCCTATCGCACTAACTATGATTTAACCCAACACATGAATTTATCTGGAGAGTCTTTAGAATATATTGACCCAGATACGCATGAGAAACTCATTCCTCATGTGATTGAACCAGCAGTTGGTTTAGATCGTATTTTTTTAATGGTGTTAAGCAATGCTTACACTGTTGATGCTAATAATAGATTGTATTTAAACCTTAAACCTAGTTTAGCTCCTTACAAGGTGGCAGTGTTTCCTTTACTACGCAATAAGCCAGAACTAACTAGCAAGGCTAGAGAGATTTATCAGAATTTGCAAACCAAGATGCACACCACTTATGATGACCGGGGTAATATTGGCAAACGTTATCTCTATCAAGATGAGATTGGTACTCCTTTTTGTGTGACAGTTGATTTTGAGTCTTTAGCAGATGAGGCTGTAACTGTGCGGGAAAGAAATACTACCAAACAAGAAAGAGTTAAACTGACAGAGCTTGAAACCTATTTGCTAAAAATGATAAACTCTTAAGGTTATTAATCTAGATAGCTATTATTAATTTATTTATTCTGATTCAATACTGTCTTATAAATAAATCAGAATGGGGTTCTAAGGGGATTCCCCTTAGTGGAGCTTATTTTATAAATAATATTAAATAAGCGACAGAGGAGCAGGCTTTGATCTTGCACAGCAAGACAAAACGCTGAGGAGTGAAACTCCTTAGAAATAAGTATACTTTAATTAATTATTTATTAACTTATTTTTCATTATGCAACTAACTAAAAAGAACAAGATAATTATTGGCGTGATTCTGCTAGTGCTGGTAGTGGCAGGAGGTACTTTTGCCCTGATTAAGAGCAAGCAAAAGGCTGAACCGGAAGCAACCACTTCAGAAAAAAGACGAATTACCGATCCAGTCAATGTGATTGCTGTGGCAGAGCAACCTTATGTCACTATCAAACCCATAGCTGATGGTAAACATCTGTCAATTGAGATTATCTCTTTGAATAAATCAGCTACTGAAGCTGATTATGAACTGGAGTACCAATCAGGCAGTATGTTACAAGGAGCAATGGGGTTAATGCAGTTAGACAGTGTACCCAAAGCAGAGGAAATCTTTTTAGGTAGTTGTAGTGCTGGTGGGGCCTGTACCTATCATGAAAATATTACTGGTGGCAATTTGTTACTAAGATTTGCTGGAGGAGAGGCCACCTATGCAGTTAAAACCGACTGGCGCTATTTTGATAATAAAGAAAAGTTAGATAAAGTCGCTTCAAAAGATGCTAAATTTCAGTTACAAGCCGATGCTTTAAAAGATCAGAGATATGTCATAGTGTTTAATAGCCCTGGCTTACCAGAGGGTTTGAAAAAAGATGTAATTGCTGATAACTATGTCTTAACCAGTTCCGGCAGTTTAAAGATTGCCTCGAGCTTAGGTACGCTGACTATTCGCTGCAATGAAGAGAGTGAGACAGCCACGATTGTGGGTTATGATGGAGAAGAGTGGGAAGAGTTTGAGACTACAGTTGATGGCAAACAAGCTACAGCAGAGGTAAAGTTGATGGAGTTGTATACAGTGGTTAGGTAGAGAAGTAGTTAGTGGCAGAGAAGAGTGAGAATAGGAATTTTAGTTTCAAATCTTTTTCCTAAAGCAAAAGCATAGCCTAGTTTAAACATAGCTAGATTATTATTTTTTAATTCATCAGGATTTATTTTAATACTAGTAGCATTTTCAAGATTTTCTAAATCTTGGATTATTTTTTCAATACTATTTGGTTGATTGTTTTCAATACTAATCGTCTGGTTTTGCATCTTAATTATGTTTATTATAATCTGCAAAAGAGTCTATCCTAAATTAAAATGAATAACATTGACAAACTTGTCAATAAATCTAATGAATGCCAAAAGAAATCTTTTTAAAATATTGAGCGTAACGATTGATATCCTCTTGTTTTGATAAAATCAAACCTTTATCCAGAAGTTTTTGAATCCTTTCTTTTTTTTCATCAACTAACAGACACATATCGATTTCATTTTGAATAAATGACAAACTATAGTTGCCTCTGTTAAAAAGGTTGATCTTGTATTTTTGCTGGTAAGCTTGTAATAAATTGAACCCTTGATCTGAATTTTCATGAGTCAAAGATAATGCAATAGATGATGCTAAATGATATCCAGAAGTAAAATCTTTTGGCTGATTAATTTGAACTAATAATTCTTCTACTCTTTTTCTAATTTTTTCAATTAAACTCTTGTCATGAGTTAAAATTACTAAGGAAAGAAAAGTTCTCGCCGCAAATATTTTTTCAGACATAATATAATTAAGTGCCAATGCTTTTTCACATAATTTCATACCTTTTGAAATGTAATTTTGATTTCCAGTATATTTAGCATATACATAGCAAGCATTGGCATAAAGAGTATAAATTAAGCCATACTTAAGTTCAGTATCATCAACAGCTATTTTTTTTAATTGTTTAATAATCGAAGCTGTTTTTAAAATTACCATCCGTCCCTTTTCAGTGCTGCCATAAAATCTTCCCTTTAAATACAATAAAAAAATTTTAAGTTCTCCCAGAATATCATCATCTTGATAAACAGATTTAATGATTGAATCTGTGTACTCATATAATAAAAAACATTTACCTTGATAAAGTAACTCAAAACAGCTCTCTATCAAATGATAAATATGTTCGTTAGAGGGAGATAAAAAAAATGAACTTAAATCTTTAATATCCTTGTTGGCAAGTAAAGTTTGTTTCCAACTATCATAAATATCTATTTTTTCTTTAAAAGTTAAATTCAATATTGTGCAAAAAGCCTCTAATTGTTTTAAAGTAAAAAATCTTTTTCCCTGTAAAACTCTAGACAAAACGCTGGCATCAATGCCAGAATAGTTTAATTCTTCCCACAGTGATAGCGCTAATTGATTTAAGGACTGGCCATTATTGAAAACAATTTCATTACCGAAATGATGGTAATATTTTTTAAGTTCTTCAGTAAAATAAGTCATCTCACCAATAGTCGTAAAGTTATAAAATTTAATCTTTGATTTCCGGAATTTTTTATAGAATGATAAGTATTTAGCATTATGGAAATAAAATCTCCTGATTTTATTAGGTGACTATGTATTTTAGATGCTGATTTATGTTCTGATGTTTGCAATACTCCCGATCCATCTAATATTAAAAAAAACTCCGTACAATCATCATGAACATGAGTTTCGAACTCCTCTCCAGGCTCTAACCAAGCGTAGTTATAAGTTTGTAATTTTCCATCTATCTCATCTTTCTTAATTAAGCGATGAAGTTTCACTGTATCATTATGTCCTGCTTCAGCTTCTTCCTCAAAAATATTCCTAATTAGTTTTGTCATAGTTTTAATTGGTTCTTCATTTTATCATAATTTGTTTTCTATCTAAAATTTTCACCCCTTTTTCTCACTTATAAATCCCAAACCTCTTTGTTGTAATTAGTTTTCTTTCTTTTTCTTCAAAACCCGAATCAAACTTCGTCTTTACAGATGTTATTTTTTTAGGCATTATAGTAAATACAGTAATGGTAAAGATTGGTAAATAGACCTATATTAAAAATATCTTAACAAAAACTAAACACACTTTTAACCGTTATTTATGTTCATCGGCAAGTATTACTACAAACTGCAACAAAACGCACGCATCTCAGTGCCTAAAGAGTTTAGCAAAGAGGTGCCTGATTGGATTGTGACTCGTGGTTTAGACGGCTGTTTATTTATGTTTCCAGCTGACCAGTTTACCCAAGAACTGAATCAAATCGCTAGCAACTCTTTAACTAAAAAAGCTAATCGTGACTTAACTAGAATCATGACCAACGAAGCCAAACTAGTCACTGCTGACAACAATGGTCGAGTACATCTGCCCCAGTACTTGATTGACTATGCCCACTTAACTCAGGACATAGTCGTTGTCGGCAGTTTTAATCGTGTTGAAATCTGGGATCAAACTAGCTATCACCACTACTCAGAACAGTTAGAAAATCAGGCAGAAGTAATTGCTGAACAGATCAATGACTAATCAAGCCCTACACACACCAGTTTTACTTACCGAGGCAATTCAATACTTAAACATCCAACCTCATGCTTGGTATATTGATGCTACTTTTGGCAGAGGTGGTCATACCCAAGCCATCTTAGCAAAACAAGGAAAAATAATTGCTTTAGATGTTGATCAAGAGGCGATTGCTTATGGACAAGAAAAATTTGCTGATCAAATCGCCAAGGGCTCCTTAATCTTAATTAAAAGTAATTTTGCTAATCTGCATTCAGTTATTACCAAGCTTCAAGCTCAACACCCAGAAATCACACAAATTAACGGTATTTTATTTGATTTTGGCACTAGTTTGGATCAAATCAGATCTCCTAAACGTGGTTTTAGTTTTGATTTACCTGACTCACCACTTGATATGAGAATGGATCAAGAACTGGGCGTGACTGCTTCAGATTTATTAACTTTCTTATCAGTCAAACAACTCACTAATTTATTTAAAAATGTGGGTGGGGAACTGCGTGCTAGAAAAATCGCCACTGCTATTGATCGTTACCGTGGTCAAGACAGAGCCAAGCGCATTGAAACTGTGGGCCAATTAATTCAAGTTGGCTTCAATGATGTCAGTCGAACCTCTCATCTGCACCCAGCCACCAAGGTATTTCAGGCTTTGCGCATTGCTGTTAATGATGAGCTCAACAGTATTGAACAAGCCCTACCACAAGCCTATCAGTTACTCGCCAGCACTGGCAGACTAGTTACCATTGCTTTTCATCAAGGTGAAGATAGCCTGGTTAAGCAACAGTTTAAATACTGGGTAAACAATAACCAAGGTGAATTATTAACTCTTAAACCAGTCACTCCTACTAAAGAAGAAATTATTAATAACCCTGCTGCTCGCAGTGCCAAACTTAGAGCTTTTAAAAAATAATTATGCCTAACAAAGCCCAACTCAAACCAGGTATTAAACTTTATTATGCGCTCATAGTTTTGGTCTTATTATTTCAAACTGTAGCTACTGTGATTAAACTTAGCCAGACCATTGCTTATCAGCATCGCATCAGTGCTTTACAAACCCAGAAACAGCAATTAATTCAACAGAATGAAGAGGTCGAGGTACAGTTAGGTAAACTTAACTCATTAGTGGCCTTAAAAGAAAAAGCTGCTGCACAATACATTCCTATTTCAGCAGTGGTTGTTTTGCCAGCTGATCAATCTTTAGCCTTAAAACTTTAATCATTTTTGACCATGTCTACAGCTTTAGCAGTAAACCCTCGTATTAAGACTGCTTTTCTCTTCATTATCCTCATTTTTGGCATCATTAGCATGAGATTATTTTACTGGCAGGTGATGAAAGCCCAGGCTTCGCAAACTGCAGTGGAAAAACAAACTACTGGTCAGAATATGGTTCGGGGTAAACGCGGTAAAATTTATACTGCTGATAACAGGTTGCTCGTGGGCAACAAAACAGTTTATGACTTGTACATCAATAAAAATGAACTAAAACTTGATCAGTTAGAGGTCATTAATCAGCTGACTAATATTTTTGAAACTTATTATCAAACGCAAACTGCTCCAGCTCAACCAAATTCTGACAACACTCAAGCAACAACAGCCCAATTTGATCTCAACATCTTTAAACAAGCATTAGTTGAAACCTTATCAAAAGATAGTAACTGGACGCTGTTAGTCCCGCATCTTAATGAGGAGTTGAAACTAAAAATAGAAGCGACCAAGATTGCAGGTTTACATTTAGTAGAGCAAGCTGCGCGTCATTATCCAGAAGGTTCAATGGCAGCGCATATTACTGGTTTTGTGGGCAAAGATGAAAATGAAAATGATATTGGCTATTTTGGTATTGAAGGGGCCTTGAATAAAGAACTTCAAGGTCAAGAAAAATTACTTAAATATAAAAAAGATGGTCAAGGTCAACAGCTAGCAGATCAAAAACTAGATTTTTCCAATTTAGACGGCAGAGATGTGACCTTAACTATCCGCCGTGACATCCAATTTATTGCCAGTGAAGCCTTAGCCAAAGGAGTAGAGTATACCCAGAGTACTAACGGCGAACTAGTGATTATGGATCCTAAAACTGGAGCCATTCTAGCTCTGGCTACTTGGCCTCATTACGATCCTGAAAACTATCAGCAAACCGCTACCCAAACCTATAAAAATCCCGTCTTAACTGATTTATATGAACCTGGTTCCACCTTTAAAATCTTTACTATGGCAGCTGCTTTAGATTTAGGTTTAATCACACCAGATACTACCTGTGATACTTGCAACGGACCCAGAATTTTTGGTGATTACACTATTAAAACCTGGAATGAACAGTATCATCCTAACATCAGCATGATTGAAGCTTTAAAACAATCAGATAACACTGCATTAGTTTTTGTAGCAGAAAAAATTGGAGCGGAAAAGTTTATTGAGTATCAACAAAACTTTGGTTTTTCTCAAGCTTTGGAAATTGATCTGCAAGAAGATAGTACCACTCCTCTGAAGACCAGTTTGCGCCCCGTGGAGTTAGCCAATGCCAGCTTTGGTCAGGGCTTTTTAACCAACAGTTTGCAGATGATCAGAGCAGTCGGTGCCATTGCAAATCAGGGCGAAATGATGAAACCTTATATTATTCAACAGGTCAGCGATGCTCAAACCCAAAATACCATTGTTTATCATCCTCAAGTTTTAAAAAGAGTTATTTCAGCTGATGCTGCTCGTGAACTGACTAAAATGATGATCTATGCAGCTCCTGATAAAGGCAACTGGATTAATCAACATTATCTAGTAGCAGGTAAAACCGGTACTGCTCAAATTGCGACTGTGGGCGGTTATCAAGAATCAGGCACAATGGCCAGTTTTATTGGTTTTGCACCGGCTGATGATCCTAAGTTTGTGATGATTGTGAAATTACGAGAACCTAGCATTAGCCCCTGGGCTGAATCAACCGCGGTTCCTATCTGGTATGAAGTAGCAGATAAGATTATGTTGCTGTTATAAAAGAAAAATTTTACCAGATGCAATAAAGTTTTATCGTTTAAGTCGGTTGATCACTTTTTTCAGATCTTTATCAGTACTGGCTCGATCGCCTACCAAAGTGATAATCAAGCGAGTGTGATTTCTGGATCTAGTCAAGTTAATCTCAGCCGGAGAATGAAACTGAGCTCTTAAAACTTGTTCTAAATGCTCAACTTCTTCATCTTTTTCGCTAATCACTACCTTATCGCTTAATGATTTTAAATTTTCTTGTTTGAGCTGACGCACAATCTGTTCAGCTCGGCGTACTGAAGCCCCTTCTTTAACAATTTTACGAAAACAACGCACTTGCTCAGCTTCGCTCTCTAAACCAGCCAGGGCACGAGCATGACCCTCAGAAATAATGCCACCAATGACACCATCTTTAATCGCATCTGGCAAACTTAATAAACGCAAGCTATTGCGCACGTAAGTTTCAGATTTAGCAATTCTCTCTGTAATCTTCTCAATAGTAAAATTAAACTCACGCATTAACTGCTGAAAACCTTTAGCTCTTTCAATCGCATTGAGATTTTCTCGTTGCACATTTTCAATTAAAGCCAACTCTAACATTTGTTTCGGAGAGGTTTTCTTGACTACTGCCGGCACTGCTTTTAAACCAGCTATTTTAGCAGCGCGCCAGCGTCGCTCACCAGCAATGATCTGATAACCAGCAGGAGTATTGGCAACGATTAGGGGTTCAATAATGCCATGAATCTTGATTGAAGAAACTAATTCCTCAACATCTTCATTCTTAATTTTATCTCTAGGTTGAAAAGGATTGGGCTGGAGTTGATCTATATTGAGGTTGATTAATGTATCTGCCATAGCTACAGTATGACATAAAAAAGTAAAACTTCAAAGGTAAAAATCAAGCAAAACTTGGCGAAAAAACTGAAGATTAACGCTCTAGCGCAACAGTGACAGTAGTTTTACCATATTTTTTGCCAAACTTAACAAAGCCATCTCTCATAGCAAAAAAAGTATAATCTCTACCAACACCGACTCCATCTTTAGCTTTATATAGCATACCTTTTTGCTTGACAATAATTTGACCAACCTTAATGGCTTGGCCATCTTGTAACTTAATACCCATGCGCTTACCACTGCGTTTGCGTTGAGACTGTTGTGCAACTGATCCTGATCCTTTAACGTGTGCCATAGAACTTAAAATTAATTATTATTTGTTTGCGGTTGATATTTAAAAACTAAAATTTGTCTTTTTACAATTGCTGTTTGATAACCGTAATCTATTGGTTCAACTTGAAGAGTATATCCAAACTCTGCTATTTTGTCAATTAACTCTAGTAAATTATAAACTCTATTTTCGGTAGTGACTTGAGGAAAAATAATTACCACCACTGAACCTGGCTTTAAGATCTTAAGCCAAGTTTTAAAAGCACTTAAATAAATTGAGCGCAAGCCAGTAAAAATATTTTTTAATTGTTCTTCTTTAGGATTAGCTTTACCCAAAAATGGTTCAGTCACAATTAAATCAACTTTACTTGACCAGTGTTGCTGATGAGCATGAGCCACATCACTTTGAAAAACCTGATAAGACACTTTTTTTTGATAACCTTGTTCAAACCAAGCTAAATTTTCTAAACTGCCAGCGACAGCCTCAGCATCAATATCAGAGCCAATCACCTCACACTGACGCAACAAGCCTTCAATTAAAATCGTTCCAGAACCACAAAAAGGATCATATAAAACTGGAGTCTGATCTGCTTGAGTGGTAAGGTGTCCCAAACCGAGATTAACTAGACTTCTAGCTAATTTGGGAGGCAACATTCCTTTTTTGCCTGCAACATATGGTTTATTGCGATCACGATTCACCCAGTCTGCCAAATCTTGGAAAGCAACAGTCTGAGCTAAAAATAGTTGCTCTTGATGAGCAATGATAAATAAATCAAAAGCTTCAGCTTCATGACTTAAAATAGCAGTTGATAAACCCCAAGTTTCAGATTGTTGATAACGACATTTTTGACCCATTTCTCGTAATTTATTCTTGATATCAGTGGTAGAAACCAAGGTTGGATTTTGATTTAAAGAAGTAATGCCAAATAAAACTTTTTTATCAGGTTGAGTTAAATACGCGCCCACAGCGTCAATAATTTGATCTGGGTCATTAGCTAGAGTTTGAATAACTTTCAAAACTTTAAAAGTACCACCTAGAATCTGTTGCAACTCTTGTGCCTGTTGATCATCTGCTAAAGCTAGTGCTACTAGATGATCAGACCAAACCTCAATTTTTTGATTGGGAGCAACGGCCTTTAATTCAGCCAAAGAGAGCTGGGGTGTATGACCAAGCACAAAAAGGTAAGTTTGCATAGGTAATTTTAATTAATGGAGACAACTTGCACTAAAGATTTTTCTTGTCTGTGTCCTTGCACTCTGCGATAACGAGATTTAGCTTTATATTTAGCCACCCTGATTTTTTTATCTCTAATTTCCTCAATAACTTTAATGGTAACTGCAGCTTTATCGACAAAAGGAGTACCAACAGCAATTTTTTTGCCATCATTGACTAATAAAACTTCAGCAATAGTAAGTTCTTTACCAGGTTCAGTTTCAATACGATCTACTAAAAATTCATCGTTTTCTTGAACTTTAAACTGCTTACCAGATAGTTGAATAATTGCGTATTTGGTCATAACAAGAGTGATATTATGATATAAAATCCCTAAAAACACAAGTGCAGATTGAATGAATAGTTAATTTGCGTTTAATTATTTAATCCACAACTTTAATCTTGGTTTTTGTTGCTGAATAATGTTAAAAGCCAGACCCAGCGCAGTCATAAACGCAATCACAGAACTACCTCCATAAGACACTAACGGTAAAGTAATGCCAGTGATAGGTAATAAGCCTAAATTCATACCCACATTAACCACCACCTGTATAAATAAGTTAGCAATCAATGCCAATAAATATAGCTTATGAGTCACATCAGGAATATGAAAAGCATAAATCAATAAAGTAATGATCAAAACAAAATATAAACTAACTAAGATGAACGAACCAACAAAACCCCATTCCTCTGCTAAAGAAGCAAACACAAAATCGGTTTGCCTTTCTGGGAGAAATTTAAGATGAGATTGAACTCCAAAACCTAAACCTCTGCCAAAAACTCCTCCAGAACCAACAGCAATTAAGGCTTGCCTGGCATTGTAAGTTGCGCTGGCATCCTGTTGATCTGCAGCTGATAAAAAACTAGTCACTCTATTTTTTTGATAAGGTTTGAGCACTGCCACCCAAGCAATGGCTAAAATTAATAACCCAGCCAAAAATATAGTTGCCAACTGTTTAAACTTGATTGGAATTAACAAAAAAACCATACTTAAACTGGCCATAATCACTAAACTACTACCAAAATCAGGTTGCAAAAAAATTAATAAAGAGGGCAGAGCAATAATGGCTATTAATTTAAACAAGCCTCGCCATTGTTTAAACTTTATTTTTTTAAAAATTAAGGTTAAAAACATACTGATAATTAAAACTGCAAAAGTAGAGGGTTGCAGTTTAAATCCAGAAAAAAGATTGATCCAACGCACTGTTGATCTAGTGCTTTGACCAATAATCAATAATAAAACTAAAACTAGATTGAACAGACCATAGCTGAAGAAAGCATATTGTTGTAATTTTTCAAATCTCACCAAATTTAAACCATAAAAAATAATAAATCCCAGAATAAAAAAACTAAACTGCCTCATGACTAAGTCTGGAGCAATACTTTTTAAGGTGATTAAGCTCACACAAGCTAGAATAAAACTAATGATTGGAATGAGCCATTTCATAGTTAAAAAAATATCTTTATTTCAAGATCAGTTCCAACTTATCACCCTTAACCAGATGAGTATTAGTCTTGGCTTCAATTTCCGCTTGCCATTTTTCTGGCCAATCTGGTAGTGCTAGCTCAACCTGATCATTTAATCCCAGTTCAGCTTTTCTTCTTAAATCTTGAATCTCTCGAATCAGATCTCTCACTTGGGCTTCTTGTTTTAACTCTGCAGTGATCTCAAAATCAAACTCGACCTTAAGTTGATCGTCAGCTGAGCTTACCCAACTCAATTGTTTCACATTCAACTCTTCTATAATAATTTTTTCTAAAGCACTATGGGTTAACACTTGATTAGCACTCACCTTAACCAAAGCCAAAGGATGTCTTAGCTTCACGCCCTGATCACGACGCAAACTGCGACCTGCTTCCACCACATTCATAGCCACACTCATTTCTTGCTCTAATTCTTGATTAATCTGCTGAGTATCAACTTGAGGCCAATCAGTCAAATGTATTGAGCTGTTTTCATCCTTCAAATTCTGATGAATTAGCTCACTAAAGAAAGGAGTAAACGGAGCGTATAACTGAGCTAATCTGTATAAAGCAGCCCCAAAAACATGACTCACTTCCTGATTATTATCAGACTTGATTCTTTCTCGAGAAAGGCGCAAATACCAGGTTGAAAAAACATTGACAAACTCAATTAAAGCGCGACTGGCTCTGATTAAATCATAACTATCCATGTAATTTTTCACTTCTGTAGTTAAGCTGTTGATACGACTTAGAAGCCATTGGTCCATGACATGGCTGGCTTTGGCCGGCATAACACTAACATCATGATCTTGATGAGCAAACAGCTTATAAAATGAAACTATGTTCCACCAAATTAAGAACACTCGACGTCGTAGATCAGCCACCTCTTTTTCATTAAAACTTAAGTTTTCAGACTTCATCACTGTTGAGCTCATCAAATACAAACGCAAACTATCAGCTCCATATTGATTGATTAACTCCATGGGATCAGGATAGTTCTTTTTTGATTTACTCATTTTAGTGCCATCTTCAGCCAAAATAGTGCCTGTGGTTAGCACATTCTCAAAAGTAGGCTGATTAAAGATACCAACCGAGATCACATGCATGGTATAAAACCAAGCTCTAGTCTGAGCAATGTATTCACTTACAAATTGAGCTGGGTAATTCTTCTCAAAAAACTCCTGATTCTCAAAAGGATAATGCACTGAAGCAAAAGGCATTGATCCCGATTCAACCCAACAATCAAACACCTCGCTAATGCGTTGACCAACTACGGTTTTTTCATCATCCACATAAAGCTCTAACTCATCAACCGCTTCACGATGAATATCAGATATATTAGCAACTTTAGCTTGATCTACGGCCCATTTCTTTAACTCTTCAATTGAGCTAATCACTCGAGTTAAAACCTCACCTTGCTGAGTTTTACCTCGCCAGATAGGAATAGGAGTACCCCAATATCGAGATCGAGAAATATTCCAATCAGGCGCATTTTCTAAACCTTTTAAGAAACGGCCATATTTAAGATGTTCAGGATACCAATTAATTTTTTCATTTTGTTTAATTAATTCAGCTTTAATGGCTTGAATATCAATAAACCAGGCTGGAACAGGAGCATAATAAAGTCTGGTATCGCAGCGATAACAAACCGGTACACTGTGAGTATACTGGTCATCTTGATAAATTAAATTTCTTTTTCTTAAATCTTGATTTACTAAACGATTAACTTCACTAATATTCATCCCTGCCCAAGGTGTGACTTCAGGTTTTAATCTGCCCTCATCATCAACATGCAAAATAATCTGAACCTGGTGAGCTTTCATGACTCGATAGTCATCTTCTCCATAAGGAGCCAGAGTGACAATTCCAGTTCCTTCCTCAGCAGTCACAAATTCATCAGCCACGACTACGCCAGCACGTTCGTCTGGTTGACGATCCGGATAAAAATCAAACTGTAATTCATACTCTAACTTTTGCAACTCTTCACCTTGATATTTTTGCACTATTTCATACGGTTCATCTTTTTTCAAAATTGTTAACCGTTGCTCTGCAACAATGTAAAATTCTGTGCCTTGTTTAACCTTCACGTAAGTTAATTTTGGATTGACTGCCAAAGCAGTAGTCACAATTTTATTCCAAGGTGTAGTTGACCAAGCTAATAAATAAGTATCTTTTTCTCCTTTAACAGGATATTTGTAAACTGTTGAGGCCTCAGTAATATCTTTATAGCTATTATCCATAGCAATCTCAAAATTAGCCAAAGGAGTACTACAGTGAGGACAATATAAAATGACTTTTTTACCCTCGTACACTAACCCTTTTTTATAGAGCTGACCAAAACCCCACCACACCGATTCCATATAGCTAGTATCCATGGTTTTATAGTTATTTTTAAAATCCACCCAGCGCCCGATGCGATTAATGATTTTTTCCCATTCTTTATCTAAACGCAACACCTCACTGCGACAAGCTTGATTAAATTTAGCAATGCCCATAGCTTCAATTTCTTTTTTGCCTTCTTTTAAACCCAACTGTTCCTCAACCATATGTTCAATGGGTAAACCATGACAGTCCCAACCCCAAACTCGTTCTACTCTTTTAGACAACATAGTTTGGAAACGAGGAATCACATCTTTAGTAGTTGAGGCGAGTAAGTGGCCGTAGTGGGGCATACCAGTGGCAAACGGAGGACCATCATAAAAAACAAAGGCATTGTCTTTAGAGCGTTGCTCGACAGATTTTTCAAAAATTTTATTTTCTTGCCAAAACTTAAGTGTTGCTTCTTCAAGTTCAGGTAAGTTTGGTATTTGTCTAAATGAGTTAACTTTGGGCATAATTTTTTATAAATGATTAATATAGTTGTAACAAAAAAACCCTCTTATTACCACCTATTTATATAAGTGTTAATAAGAGGGCCTTTTACATTTAGGCGGTACCACCTCTCTTAGCTAAAATGATTTTTAGCTATCTCTTTATAGCTCTTTCGGACTTAACCGGCTTAGTCTAATTTTATTGCTTACCAGTGTAAACAATAATTTCTTTAAGCTTCGTTAGTTAACTTGAATTAACTAAACTTGGTGATAGCCAAGTTAAACGAATTATTTATTTCTTAAAAATGCTGGCACTTCAAAATCATCTTCAAAAACTGATTCATCAGCGTCACTGCTTTGTTTGTTTGAATCTTTTTTATTTTGATCTTCACTATTAGTGCTAGCGGTTTTAATAAAAGCTGAAGACTCTTCTTCTTCTGGTTGATCGGTTTGCAAAGAACGCTGCGATTTAGTAATCGGTTGAGTAAAACCAACTGGTGCTCGATCTATTTTATTACTATTTTCATCCAGTTGATCAAACTTGGTTTGGGACTGTCTGCCATAAGCACCAAACATAGAGCGTTTTGCCAATCCTGGATAAGAACTCTCATCAAAGCCAGTAGCAATAACACTAATCTTAATCTTGTCACCTAAAGAATCATCAATATTAGCTCCAAAAATAATATTAGCATCAGCATCAGCAGCATTAGCAATAATTGACGAAGCATCAGAAACTTCAGTCATAGTCATATTAGAATTACCATGAATGTTATAAAGTAATCCTTTAGCTCCTTCCACAGATACTTCCAAAAGAGGAGAGGAAATGGCCATACGCGCGGCATTAATCGCTCTGTCTGGACCAGAGGCTTCACCAATACCCATTAAAGCAGAACCTGAGTCAACCATAATGGTTTTAACATCAGCAAAATCAACATTAATTAATCCAGGTACGGTAATCAAATCCGAAATACCTTTCACACCTTGACCCAACACATTATCTGCTAATCTAAAGGCATCAATAAAAGACATTTTTTTATCAACTACTTCCATTAATCTTTGATTAGGAATCACAATTAAAGTATCAACATTATCTTTTAAAATAGCTATACCATCTTCAGCAGTTTGCATTCGTCTGACACCTTCAAAAGCAAAGGGTTTGGTCACAACAGCTACAGTCAAAGCACCAGATTCTTTAGCTATCTGAGCAATGATGGGAGCCGCACCAGTACCAGTACCACCACCCATACCAGCAGTAATAAACACCATATCGCTATCAAACAATAAATCTTTAATTTTCTCTTGACTTTCTTCAGCAGCAGTTTTACCTACTTCAGGATCAGCACCAGAACCTAAACCTCTAGTAAAATTACTGCCGATTTGAATTTTGGTGTCAGCTTTTGATTTTAATAAAGCTTGTGCATCAGTATTAACTGAAATAAACTCAACTCCCTCAATCTGATTAGACTCGATCATGGAATTGACAGCATTACCACCGCCTCCTCCAACTCCGAGAACTCTGATCTTGGCAAAAGTATTATTTGATGGTTTAACTAATCCCATTATTTGTGTTAATTAATTCTTAATATTAAAACTACGCACAATATATCAAAGTCTAACACTAATCACAATAGTTTCCAATACAGAAAAATCCTTGAAAAAACTTAGGGTAATAAATTTTGCAATGTCCCAATGATTTTTTTGCCAAAGGTTTTGATTTTTAAGTCTTTAAAAACTTCGCCAAACTTAATTTTATGATTAATAACTTCACCAGCACCTTGTCTGTGTCCATAAACCAATAATCCGATGCTCGCAGCAAAACTTGGAGTGCGAATCTCATTAATAATCCCATCTATTTCTGGGGGAGTCCCGATTCTCGCTGGCAAACCCAATACTTTTTCAGCCACCTCGATAATATCAATGGTTTGAGCACCTCCTCCAGAAATGACCAAACCTGCTGGCACTTGGGCTAAAATTCCTTCTCGATCCAGTTTTTCACCCAACAAAGTGAAAATTTCCTTCATTCTGGGATACATAATAGTTTTAATTACATAAGAACGAGTTAATTCTAGTTTGGTATTATCAATGCCAAGTCCCTTGAGATCAATAATATCAGCATTTTTTTCTCTTAAAGAAAACTCTTTTTTTGATTCGCCTGGCATTGGCTTAAGCTTAAGTTCTTGCGTATCGGACAAATATTGTTTAATCTTTTCAGCATTTTGGCGATCGACTCTAGATCCTAAAGAAATATCTTGAGTAATGTGTTTAGCTCCAATTGGTAAGTAACCAGAAAATTCTAAAGCTCCGTCAACATAAGCACAAAAAGAGCTAGTATCTGCACCAATATTTAAGGCCACCGCACCCAACTCTTTTTCAGTATCAGTTAAAGTCACTTCTGCTGCAGCTAAAGCAGCAAACACAAAGCCCTGAACATCAACTCCTAAATCAGTTAAACATTTACGAATATTTCGTAAGGTCGCACTTAAACCAGTGATGATGTGAACCTCTGTTTCTAGTCTTACGCCTGCCATAGCCACTGGATCTTTAATTCCTTCCTGAGCATCAACTTTATAAAATCTCGGCACGACGTGAATAACTTCGCGCTCAGGCGGAACAGCAATAGCTCGAGCAGCTTCAATGACGCGCTCTACATCTTCGTGAGTAATTTCTTGATCAGGATTGGCCACAGCCACGACACCAGTTGAATTTTTACAGGTTACATGCGAACCAGACATTAAAACATAAGCATTATGAATATTTAAGCCTGCCATGCGTTCAGCTGCATTTAAACTTTGTTCGATTGCTCCCAAAGCTTCTTCCAGATTCACAATAGCACTTTTTTGTACGCCCATAGCGGGAATGGCAGAATAACCAATAATGCGCAGTCCTGGTGTTTCGCCACCATAACTAGCAATTAATGTAGCGATTTTATCGCTACCGATATCAATGGCAGTAATGATATTTTCTTTACTCATAAAAGATGACAGTTATTAATTCGCTTCGCTCATTTCTAAGGAGTTTCTCTCCTGGGGCGTTTTTCTTGCTGTGCAAGATCAAAGCCTGCTCCTCTGTCGCTTACTTAATATTATTTGTAATGTAAGCTCCACTAAGGGGAGTCCCCTTAGAACCCCATTCTGATTTATCCATAATACACAGTAAAACTGTGAGAAGTTAAATCAGAATTTTACTAATTACATAATAACAATTTCAGACTCATCTGTCGAGATAATAAAATTGTTTGTTTATATAAGATGCAATTAGTTATTGCTGACCACAGGTAAACCAAATCTCAGATCAACCTGAAGTGACTCGCTTTCTGAGTTTAATTCTTGTTTCACTAACTCAAGATTGTCCTGAATAATTTTAATTTGAGCTGCTAAGAGAGCAGGACTCACATCTTGTTCAAATAAATATTTGACTTTTCCCAGTTGCATCCAAGAGCTGTCGTGATCAATGGTTAAATTGCTGATTGCTAATGATTTTTGTTCGAAATTATGCACCAAACCATAAATTAAGAGATGCAAATCTTGATCAATTTTGTCAGCCTTAACTTGCTCTTGATAATCACTAGCTAGCTGAACTTGAGGTAAAGCAAAAGTGGCTGAATCTGGAGCTAAATATCCTCTGGAATTCACCACAAAGGTTTGCTCATTAATGACCAATTTATACCAAGGATCTTCTTTTTTAAAATTTATAATCACGGTGTCGGGTAACACTTTAACAAGCTCAAGGGGTTCAAATACTTGCTCTTGATCATTAACTAAAGTTGAGGTAAAAAGGGGAGTTTGCTCAAAATTGGTAAAAAATAATGATTTATTTTTTAAAAAAAATAACTGCTGGCAAAACTCTTGATCAGCAACACCAGCCACTAAACAAGTAATGTTTTTTATCTTAAAACAATAGGCTAGACCGATTAATAAAAAAAAACTTAGCAAAACTACTATATATTTACTGAATGTTTTAAAACCTGAGTGCGATTTAACTGGCTTAAGATTATCTCTAGAACGTATTTTTTGCTTTCTCATGGCCGATGACTGTTAACTAGATCAGTGAGTAAGTTATAAAGCTGTTGAGCAGGATCTAGTGGCAGTTTGTTTTTAACAGTTTGCAAATTTTTCTGATATAGGGCTCTGTTTTTAACGATCTGGGCGATAGCCTGTTTAAAAGAGTTAACAGATAAATTTTCTTGAGCTAACAAATAACCAGCTTGCTGGGCTACTAAATGTTGGGCATTGACATATTGCTCATTAAAATTAGCATGAGGCAGAGGAATTAAAATTGCTGGCAGTTGATGAAAAATTAATTCTTGAATCGAGTTTGCCCCAGCTCTAGAAACAGCTAACTGAGCATGTTGGTAAAGCCAAACTAAATCGGTTTCATCTATCCAAGGCAAAACATAATAACGACTCGTATCAATCTTATTTTTTTGCGCAAAAATGGGTAGTTCTTGGGCATAATTGTGAAGTTTATTAGCACGCCCGCACTGATGAACCACAATAAATTCTTGAGTCAGCCAAGTTAAATTATTTTTTACCAGCTCGTTGAGCGCCTCTGATCCCTGATTACCTCCTAAAATTAATAAAATTTGATTCTTATTAACCTCAGACTTAAACCAAACTGGCTTGGTGGTTTTTTCAGTGGTTTTGAGAGCTAAGCGCAAAGGATTACCAGTGACAGTGATCTTTTTGTTAATGTTTTTAAGCTCAAAATTCTGAGGTTGGTCAAAGGCCAGAGCAACACTATGAGCAAACTTAAAAATTATTTTATTAGCTAGACCAATCACCCTAGTCCCCTCATGCGCTAAGACAGGCACATGTTTGATTCTGGCCATAATGACTAAAGGCACAGCCACATAACTGCCAAAAGACATGACAACATCTGGTTTTTCCCGAGCCAAAATCTTCTCAGCTTGAATTAAACTGGTTAAAAATCTACATGGCCAGCTTAACCAAGACAATAAACTAGTTTGATAAAATCGAACAGCCTGAAAAGGAATAAATTTAATTTGTCTTTTTTCCACCTCATAAGCTTCAATAGCTGGTTGCTTTAATGATTCCTGACTATAAATTCGACCCACAAAAACAAGTTCATCTAGTTGATGATTTAGCCTAATCCAATCAATTAAAGCTAAAGCTGGAGTTAAATGACCTCCTGGGATTAAAATTTTCATGATTCTATTATGCCACTAAACAGTTACTAAGCAAATTAGAGTAGCAAAATTAAACTCAACTTTTATGTGGCTGGATTTCTAGCTAATTTATAAATTAAACCTGAAGCAAAAAGCACTGTAACTAAAGATGAACCCCCATAGGAAAATAAAGGCAAAGGTAAACCTGTTAAGGGGACCAACGCCACCACTGACGCTAAATTAAGTGCTGTTTGCCCAGCAATCCAAATTAAAATTCCTGAGGCCAAAAGCTGGGCAAAAGAATTCTCTGTTTGCCTAGCAGTGGTTTTATAAATTAAATAAAAATAAAAAATAAAAATAATTAAAATAAGACTTGAACCAATAAAACCCAACTCTTCTGCCACAATAGCAAAAATAGAATCACTGCTTACTTCTGGTATATAGGCATATTTTTGCTGAGAATTACCTAAACCTAATCCTATCCAGCCACCATTACCTAAAGCCAAAGTGATTTGTCTAATTTGAAAACTAGCTCCCAAAGGATCTGTTTCAGGATTAAAAAAAGTTTGTACTCGCCTAAGCCGATAAGGGGATAGAGCAATAGCAATCATTAAAAAAACTATACCTAAACCAATCACTGGTAAAAATGTTTTTAACTTTCCACCAGCAATAAAAAACATACCACCGGCAATCATGAGTAATACTAGCAAAGAGCCAATATCAGGTTGTAACAATAAAACCAAAGCTGGCAAAGAAACCATAAAAATAAAGGGTAACATTTTTTGATGTTTACCCATCCAACTGGCGAAAAAGATCACTAAGCCTAACTTAAAAAATTCTACTGGTTGAATCGTAGTAAAGCCTAAATTAAGACATCTTTTAGCACCATTGAGCTCTACACCAATGTAAGGAAATAAAGTCAAAAGCAACAAAACAAACATCACACCATAAACTACAGGAGCAAGTTTAAGCAGGGTTTTAACAGGTAAAAAATAAGCAATTAAAAATCCCACCACACCAACGGCATACCACATTAATTGTCTCATGACAAAAAAATGTTGAACACCATATTGGTTGAAACTTTCTACAGTGGAAGCTTCAAACACAAAAAATAAACCAATGAAAGATAGCAGTAATAAAGCTAAAAGAAAAGCTCCTGATAAAGGCAGTTTAAATAATCTCCGCATGAGTAAAAAACAAACTAAAGTTAATTAATTAGATCATGGCTAGCCACACTCCGAACAAGGTTAACATCACTTGCACTAACCAAGCTCGTTGGACAATTTTAGGCTCTTCCCAGCCAAATGACTGCAAGGTTAAATGAAAAGGCGCAGCAATGAAAATCTTTTTATGCTTGTATTTTCTAGCCAAAAGTTGCATTAAAGAACTCAAGGCTTCTAACACAAAAATAAAACCAATAATAATTAAGGCCACTATTTTACCTAATAATAAACCC
>CAZTBN010000002.1:0-11712 GCA_964611955.1 uncultured Pseudomonadales bacterium
AACTAAAAGTCCCATTTTCCCATCTCCAACCAATGCGGTATCGATTGGCGTTAGTCGCTGATTGAGTGATAGTAATACTAGTATTTGGTTCAGGACATGAGTTACTCACTGTCATGGAGTTACAATTTAAAGCATTGGGATCGATTATTGGTGCAATGGCACAGGTGTGATTATCAGGATGACAATATCCAGAAGAGCATTGCGCATTGGTGTCGCAACTGCAATCAAGTTCTCTATCAGAATTTATCAGGCATGAGTCAACCACAAAGTTTTGGCAACTAGTCCAGCTGCTCCAGTTAATTTCATCAGAGGCTCTTGCTGTCATAGAGTAGGTTTTTTTATCCTCTGGCATCATAATTTGTCTGCTAAAAACTGAGTCTTTGTTTGGAAGAGCATCTTCAATCATTCTATCTTCTAGAAAGTTGATAATATTGTCATTGCTAGCACAATCGGCTACGTTGTAGACAAATAATTGAACATCCCAAGGAAAAATTTCGGAAACGTTATCGTATTCACCTTCTTGAGGACTTGCAACCGTGAATGTCACAATTCTGTTTAAGTGATTGACTGAATAGCTTGCTGATACTTTTGGTAAAATGGCTGATGTTTCTCCAGTCGCTTGCTGTCTTATATCTTGACTACTTTTGGATAAATATAAAGCTGAAACCAATCCTCCAGCCAGTAAAAATAAGCCTAATCCTCCCAAGATTAACTTGTTTTTGAAAATTCTAGAGCGCAAGCTACCAGATTTTTTTGGCGCTTCTGTATGAGAAGGTGGTTGGGAAAAGTGGCTGTTAAAAGGGTTTTGAATTGGCACAAGAAATTTTATAAATTGAACACTAAATTAAATCAATAATAATCAATAGCATATACTATTTATTCGATCACGGTCAATGACAAAATTTTCAACATTTAGTTAAGCTTGTAACACTTGTAAACCAGGTAATTTTTTACCAGATAAAAATTCTAAAGAAGCCCCACCAGCGCTGGAAGCATAATCAAATTTAGCACCGTAACCAAATTGATTAGCAGCAGCAATAGTGTCACCTCCACCAATAAAAGTTTCAGCATCTGATTGTGCCATAGCTTTGGCTATTGCTTTGGTACCAGTTGTAAATGGTTTTTTTTCAAACACTCCAATTGGTCCAGTCCAAAAAATAGTTTTAGCTTGCATGATTAAATCAGTGAATAACTTAATGGTTTTTGGTCCAATATCAAAATATTGTAAATTTTTATCATGTGGCGTGTCAGCCATGCCAGTTGAAAGCTCAATTATTTCAGTTGCAGTACTATCTATAGTGCGAGCAGCCACCACATCAATGGGCGTTAAAATTTTTGGTAGAGGAATATAGCCATCTTTTAAGATTTTTTCAGTTTTATTTTCCTTGACAATTTGGCTGGCTAGATCAAGGTAGGTGAGTTTTTTAGTTTTAGTATCAAGTTCTTCTTCTAAGACTGATTTATGAGTTTCAATCCCTTCTGCTTTTAAAAAGTTATTGGCTACTCCTCCGCCGACTAACACAATATCGGCAATAGGATATAAATTTTGCACAGCTTCTATTTTGGTCGAGATTTTGGCTCCACCAATAATCATCACAAACGGGTGTTTAGGATTAACCATAATTCTAGATAAATTACGCACTTCACTTTGTAGATGTGGTCCGGCAAAAGAGGGCAAATAATGAGTTATTGCTTCAATGGAAGCATCAGCCCGGTGGCAAGTTGAAAAAGCCTCATTGATATAAACATCAGCCAAGCTGGCCAACTGTTGGGCAAATTTTGGCTCATTTTTCTTTTCCTCAACATGAAATCTCAAATTTTCTAATAATAAAATTTCACCAGGGTTAAGTTCTGCCACAGCTTTAGTAACTTCAGGACCAATACTAGTCTCAACAAACTTAACTGGCAAATCTTGACTATTTTTTAAGTATTGAGCCACTGGTTTTAAACTAAATTTGAGATTAACCTCCCCCTTGGGTCGCCCTAGATGAGACATTAAAATAATTTTGGCCTGATTTTTGATGAGAAATTGCAAAAGCGGGATAGAATCTAAAATACGCTGTGGCTCGCTCACCACATATGAGGCACCTTTTTTTTGCAAAGGAACATTATAATCAGTGCGCACTAGCACTATTTTTTGATTAACATCAGTAGCGGTGGCGGTTCTTAAATTCATGGTTCAATTGTTAACTAGTAATGGCTGGTGATACTTTTTGATAACTATAATATATAGCAAAATTAGCTAGCTAGTACTACCTATATACTATCTATATATAGTAGACCATAAATAGGTTACGGAATTTGGCACTGACAAAACAGCTTGTTCATTGCTCTTAAATGTTCTTGATCAGGACAAGACTCTTTATACTAGATAGCGATTGTGATATACTTTCCCAACTCATTGAAAGGAGAATATTAATAATTATGGCTACTACTACTAAGAAATTACCAACTAACAAGAAGACAGTTAAGGTTAAAGAAGACAAGAAAACTAAAAAAACAATAACTAAAAAAGAAAAGAAAACAGTTAAAAAAACTGTAGCATCTGCTAAAAAATTAGTTACTAAAAAAGCTACTGTTAAAAAAGTTGTGGCTCAAGATGCAAAAAAAGTTATAACCAAAGTTGCTGAAAAAAAACCAGTTTCCACAGAAAAAAAAGTAATTGTCAAAGCTCCAGATAAAAAGATGGAAAAATCAGGTCCTAAGCCTCAAACCATGGCAGAATTATTGGCTATGACTGGTTATGCTTCTGCAGTCCCTCAATTAGGCAAAAAGATTGAAGGTGTCATTATTGAAAAAACTCCTAAGATGGTTAAGTTAGATATTAATGCTAAATGTTTTGGCGTGATTGCTGAACAAGAATTCGATTTTGCCCAAGATTACATCGAAGAATTAAAAGTTGGTGACAAAATTGAAGCCACAGTTATTTCTATTGAAAATAATCGTGGTCAAATTCTATTAAGCTTAAAAGGTGCTGCCAATGATGCTAAATGGGAATTTTTCGAGGATGCTTTTAATAATGAAACCACTTTAGAAGCTAAAGGTATTGAAGCTAATAAAGGTGGCTTAATTGCAGTGGTGAATGGTGTTCAAGGTTTTGTGCCTTCCAGTCAGTTCAGTCGCCGTTATTTAGACCATATTGATGATCTTAAAGATAAGAAGTTTGAAGTCAGAGCCATTGAGGTTGATCGCGAACGCAATCGTCTCATTTTCTCAGAAAGACATGTGAGCGAAGAAAAACAGATTGGTCAGCAACAGCAAGCTCTCTCTGCAGTTAAAGAAGGTAATGTTTACGAAGGCGTGATTTCTGGAGTTAAAGGTTTTGGTTTATTTATGACAGTTGAAGTGCCTATTAATGGTAGCGATTTAAAAGAAAAAGTTGAAGATGGAGAACTTAATCCAGAACATCGAGCTAAAAATGATTTACCTGCAGAAGGGATTGGCTATGTTGAGGGTTTAATTCATATCTCAGAAATAAGTTGGGAAAAAGTTGATCATCCTAAAAATTATCACCGTGTGGGCGATCGTGTCTTAGTTAAAGTTTTAGGCATTGATCAAAAATCAGGAAAATTAAATTTATCTATTAAGCGTTTGAAAAAAGATCCATGGCAAAAAGTCGCTGAGGATTATCTTCCTGGAACAACTTTTACTGGCAAAGTTTCTCGAATAGAAACTTTTGGAGCTTTTGTTGATGTTTTACCAGGAGTAGATGGTTTAATTCATGTTAGCAAACTTAATCCGGACAGTAAATTAAAGATTGGCGATGACGTTACAGTTAATGTTGATAGTGTTGATGCTGAAAAGCGTCGCATGAGTTTAAGTTTGGTAATGACTGAAATGCCGGTTGGTTATAAGTAAACTGCGTTAAAAAGCCTATTGCTGGCACCTGTGAACATTTAGTTTTTAGCCAAGATATTTCTTGACTAAATCTGGATTTTTCCTCTTGTTCATGGTATAATATTCTCATGGCAAAACAAAGAATGATTGTTACCGATGATCAATTATTAATAGACATGGATCTATTATTTAATGCTATTCGTGAAGCTAATGGCGATTGGGAAAAAGTAGAGTTAGAAATGAAACAGTATTTGCAAGCTGTCCAATCAATGGTCGAAGTTGAATAACCTTGATTTTGCTTTGGTAAATAGTTATTAATCGTAACTTTTCAAATGGCTAAAAATAATACCCCCTCCAGATTCGTCATCACTGATAGTGATGAAGGCGTGCAAATTAACGAAGGCGTACGTTTGGGTTTTGCTGGTTCTGGCTATGGACTTACTGATTTTAACCAAGTCATAAAATTATTAGACAAACTTTTTTCCAATAAATTGATTATTGTGGCCTGTGCCCAAAGCGACTGGATAAAAAATAAATTAAATTTAACTGATTGGGATGAAATTAATGCCATGGCACAGCAACATATTCAGGCTTTAGCTGATCAAGAAAAATTACTTTACGCTGGTTTTTTAGAGTTTGAAGATCCCAAAAAAATTGAACATGGTATCAAAGGCCACATGGTTCGTCCCCAAAATATGCATCTAGCCAACAAAATCTGCTTTACATTAGGCGGAGGTGAGCAAACCTATAATTTAGGTCAATATTTAATTTCTGCAGATTGGGTTAGTGAGGCTGATAGCTCTTTAGTAGAAAAAATTATTAAAACACAGCTTGAGTTTTATCAAAGTTTAAGCAAAAAACCTTTAAAGTTAGTAGGTCAAAAAGGTGGCGTGTTAGGAGAAAAAACTGCTGAAAAGAATAGAAAAATTTTAGAAAAAATAGGGATTAAGTTAGAAAACGTAGTGTAAATTAATAATTTTTAGCCATTTAAATGAATACTGCGGAAGTCATATCCTCTCCACCAGAGATTTTAGACACTGTTCCAGACAAGGATACTTTTTTAGAAATTGTAAAAGAAGTAATGGGCACTGCTGATTGGGATAAAATAACTAAACAGTTGCTACTTGATGATTTAACGCTAGTTGTTCAATGTTTTAATGTCAGATCTAGAAGGATTCAAGCTAATCTTTCGGCAGAAGAATTAACAAAAGCTAAAAGTGAACTAGATCAGTTTATTGAGGAACAAGCCCAGTTAGTTCAAGTTGCTGTCAGAGATAGATTATTTTTGGCAATAATGGAGTGGTTTAAAGCAGAAGCGAAAAAAAGAAATATTAAAGTTTAGAGATTTTTTAATTGTTATAGTATGGTGATTTGAATTTTAATAAATTTTGCTGTTTTAAAATAACGTATTATTTCCAGTTGCATTCTTGCTTTATTTTTTATAGAATACCTAATACTTAACTCATCTATTGAGCTAAGATCAAATTGACAATGTTGCTTTGCAACATTCCCTCATATAAAAGTTTCAAAAACTGAATACAACTGTTTTGTTTTTTGTGTGTATAATAGTCGTTTCGCTGTGAGAATTTTTATTCTCAGCTGATCAATTAAAAGCACTTTAAATTAGAACATTTATCTTAAACTCAAGGCATTATTTGTTACAATACTGCCGCGGGCCTGTAGCTTAGTTGGCTAAAGCGCTTCGTTTGCAACGAAGAGATCAGGAGTTCGAATCTCCTCAGGTCCACAAGGTGATGTTTATTTTTGTAAACATTACTGCTAATAGATGTAAAAATTTATTAGAATAAACTTTTTTAATTTATGATTCACCGTCCGACGCGCGTCTGACATAGTCAGACAGCTAGGCAGGTGATGAATAAATTAAAAAGTGATTTTTGCTCTTTAACATGTGAAGAAAACATCGTCAAAATAGTTCAATTTCAACTCAATATCAAAATTTGTGTGAATTAAAGTAGAAAGTGGATGCCTAGGCTTGTTTGGCCGATGAAGGACGTATAGCCCGCGAAAGTCGACGGTTAGCTGGCAAAAAGCGCTTAACCCGTCGGTGTCCGAATGGGGAAACCCCGTTTTGTGAAAACAAAACGACTGTACCGTTTACGGTACGGAGGTAAGTCGGGGAACTGAAATATCTTAGTACCCGGAGGAAAAGAAATCGTAAGAGATTCCCGTAGTAGCGACGAGCGAACTGGGAACAGCCCAAACCCTGTTTACAGGGGGTTGTAGGACTCTCACAAGAGAAAGTTGCGGATAGCAGAATACTATGGAATTAGTAACCAAAGAGCGTGAAAGTCGTGTACGCAAAATCCAAAACAATTTCGAGAGATTCCTGAATAGGATGGGAGACGGCAAACTCCCGTTTTAAGCTGGGGTGACCACACTCCAAGGCTAAATACCAAACAAGACCGATAGTGAACTAGTACCGTGAGGGAAAGGTGAAAAGAAGGGTGGAAAACCCGATGAAATAGTATCTGAAACTTTCTACTAACAATCAGAGAGAGCCCCATCTGTTTACAGATTGCGGGTGATCTCGTGCCTATTGAAGAATGAGCCGGCGAGTGTTGGGTAACTGCAAGGCTAAGAGATTTACGTCTCGGAGCCATAGTGAAAGCGAGTGTTTTTGTTGTCTTTTAGACAATGGGAACCGCGCCTGAATAGGGCGTCAGTAGTTATCCAATGACCCGAACCCAGGTGAGCTATCCATGATCAGGCTGCACCATATCGAAAGATGTGGGAAAGGCCGCACCGGTGACTGCTGCAAGAGTCTCGGATGAATTGTGGATAGAGGTAATATGCCAATCGAACCTGGAGCTAGCTGGTTCTCCCCGAAATATATTTAGGTATAGGGTTATGTTATAGATTGATGGGGGTAGAGCACTAATCGGGCATTTAAGGAGTAATCCTTGGTGCCTAGTTAAACTCCGAATACCGTCAATTCTGACATAGCACTCAGCACGCGGAAGCTAATTTCCGTGAGCGAGCAGGGTAACAATCCACACCCACAGTTAAGGTCTCTAAATAAATGTTTAGTGGTTAAGGAAGTTTAGATCCTAAGACAACTAGGAGGTCGGCTCAGAAGCAGCCATCCTTTAAAGAAAGCGTAACAGCTCACTAGCCGTAGGATTTATGCGCCGATAATCTACGAGGCTCAAACATTTTACCGAAACTTGGGGTTTTAACTCTTCGGAGTTAAAGCGGTAGGGGAGCGTTCTGTGTACATTGAAGGTCAGCCGTGAGGACTGGCTGGAGTGATCAGAAGTGAGAATGCCGGCATGAGTAACGATATTGAAGTGAGAATCTTCGACTCCGAACATCCAAGGTTTCCGCACCCACGTTCGTCGAGTGCGGGTTAGGCGATCCTAAGGTCAGTCCTGCAAAGCAGGAGTAGCCGATGGATTACCGGTTAATATTCCGGTCCTAAGTTTGGTTCGTTATCAATTGGGGAAGGACGATGCAGGATAGCGCTTATCAAGATGTGAATTTTTGATCTAATCACTAAGCTAGTCTGAGCAGGAAAATCCGTTCAGACGACCGCCCGTAAGGGAAACAAGCGAGGTGTTATGGAATTAGTCAAGCTTCGGCAAGACTAATTAAGCGTGAGTTCAGCATCCAGGAAAAATTTCGCAATGAGAATCAAATTTAATCGTACCAAGAACCGACACAGGTGGATAGGTCGAGTAGACCAAGGAGAGCGAGAGAAACCAGTTTAAGGAACTCGGCAAAACAGCTGGGCGTAATTTAGAGAGATGCCCTCCCATCCAACGCGCAAGTTGCGGATGGGCACAGCAAAAGATGTTCCGTTGACTGTTTAACAAAAACACAGGTCTGTGCAAACTCGAAAGAGGAAGTATACGGGCTGATACCTGCCCGGTGCCGGAAGGTCATGGAAGCGGGTTCTAACTTCGGTTAGGGCTTGCGACTTAAGCCCCGGTGAACGGCAGCAGTAACTATAACTGTTCTAAGGTAAGTATTCGTTGCCTTAGTAAAACTTGACTATATGCTGGAAAATCTGAGTATCTTGCTCTACGCATTTTACTTAAGTTTATTTAAGTTAAACGCAAGTTTAACCAAATATACTTAATTGTATGTGTGAAAATGAGCCAAGTGCAGACAATCAGCAGGAAAGGTTTGTTCAAGCAGGCTGGATATCAGGCTTTGTTGATGGAGAAGGATACTTCGGTATTAATCTCTGTCGTAATAAAACTATGAAATTTGGTTGGCAAATCCAAGCAGAATTTGTAGTAACTCAAAGCATTAACAGCATAGAATCCTTAAAATTCATTCAAAAATATTTTGGCTGTGGATATATTGTTATTAATAAAAGAATAGATAATCGTTTATTTGATATAGCTCATTTTAGAGTTAAAAAAATAGATGATCTTCATTCAATAATAATTCCTTTCTTTAAGGAGTATCCATTAAAAACAACCAAAGTACAAAATTTTAATATCTTTGCAAAAATTATTGCAAAGATGATTAAAAAAAATCATTTAACTATAGATGGTTTTTACGAAATAATGAATGAGTTAGGATATCAACTTGATCAGGAATCCCCAGAGACTATACGTCGAGCTCTTGAAAAAAGAGAAGATATAGTCCGATCTCATAGGCGACTATGAGTGTATGTAAATGCGATCATACTTTTGTAGTTAATACAAAATAACAACCGAGATTCTAATTATAGAATTTATGAGCGAAGTACCTTGTCACTTAATTGGTGACGCGCACGAAAGGTTTAACTAGCGGAACACTGTCTTGAACTGGTACTCGGTGAAATTGAAATGGCCGTGAAGATGCGGCCTACTGACGGCAGGACAAAAAGACCCCGTGGAGCTTTACTATAGCTTGACACTGGCGCTTTATATAAGATTGTCTAGAATAGGTGGGAGAATTATGCCTTGGGCATAGTTCAATAGTGTAATACCACTCGTTTTCTATAGAGCATCTAACCTAAGGCCAATGAAAACTTGGTCAGGGACAATGTCAGGTGGGTAGTTTAACTGGGGAGGTTGCTTGCTAAAAGGTAACGCAAGCGCGCAATGGTACCCTTAGTCTGGATGGAAATCAGACTGTAAGTGCAATAGCATATGGGTGCTTAACTGTGAGGCATGCTAGCCAAACAGATGCGAAAGCAGGTTATAGTGATCCTCGTGCACTTTGTGGAAGGTGCCGGGCTTATCGGATAAAAGCTACCCCGGGGATAACAGAGTCATCACGCCTAAGCGTCCCTAGCGTCGGCGTGGTTTGCTACCTTAATATGACATTGGGGTCCCATATCAGTAATGATTATGGTGCTGTTCTTTTAAATGTTTCCTAAATATTTAAAAGATAAACAAGAGCTCATTACGGTGAATCCTTTGTTTAATAATGATTATTAAACGTGGTAATACCGTGGGAAGTCGTTCCAGTTAATGGAATTGACCCCGTATCGACTCAAAGTTCGGGATAAATTATTTAGCAATAAATAATTAGAACTTTGGATGGTTTTTTTAAAAAAACCATAACACGCTCACGTCCTATTTAAGTAATAGGATGAAGGTATAGTCAGGCTTTAAATGAAAATTTAGAGGTTAAGCGATGTCGGCTCATCGCCTCCTGGGGCTGTAGAAGGTCCCAAGGGTTTGTCTGTTCGCCAATTAAAGCGGTACGCGAGCTGGGTTCAGACCGTCGTGAGACAGGTCGGCCTCTATCCGCCGTCAGCATTAGATAATTGAGGAGTTTTACTCTCAGTACGAGAGGACCAGAGTGAGGGAATCCCTAGTGTTCCTGTTGTCCCTGTCAAGGGCACTGCAGGGTAGCTACATTCCTACGGGATAATCGCTGGAAGCATCTAAGCGAGAAACCTTCTCCAAGATTAATTATCTCTATAAGACTCGTGGGAGACTACCACGTTAGGTCCACAACTTAGTAAGTAATCAACACTTATTAAGTTGTGGACCTAGAGATAGACAGCCGGTGTAAGTATCGAGAGATATTAAGCCTAGCTGCACTAATTGTCAATTGAACACAAATTATTGAGTTAAATTGAATTACTAGACCCTGTTTTCTTCACATTTTAGAGAGTAAACATTTTTTGTTTGTGCTCGTTATTTGCCTGGCTTTTTGATAAAATCAGAAGCGCGTGGAACGATAACTCACACAAATAAAAAATAAATTAAAAAGCGTTTTATTCTGGCCTCTGGAGCAAGGTGGAACCAACTCTTCCCATCCCGAACAGAGTCTTGAAACGCCTTAGCGCTGACAATAATACTTGGGGAACTAAGTGTGAAGATAGGTCGAGGTCAGAATAAAGCGCTTTTTTGGTGCCAAAAAAGCAGTTACATCTACAAAATCAATAAAAAGTAAGCTAACAGAATGCATGCGGCTGCTAAATGAACAAAGCCAATGATGGTAATTACTGGATTGGTTTCAGTGATTAATGTTTTCTTCATAATAGTAATTTGTCTGACCGTCACAACCGCTAGGGCTATATAAAACAAACTGCCAATAATTAAAGATAACTTTAACAACAACATAAACAGATTGTTGATGTTAAAATTTTCAAAAAGGTTGATAAATAAATTGAAATTGGTATTATCCATATGACTGTGACTAGGTAATTATTTTTTTAATCCCTTCTGAGACGCTTTTTTTTATGAGAAATCATTTCATTAATAATCATGGTGACTTCAGCGGGATGAGGCACTGATTCAAACTCAACTTTGGCTATCGCACTAGATGTTTGAATATAAACAGTACCAAAATCGATTAAGGATGCCATCATTCCTGAAGTAATAAAATTAACCTCTTGAATATCTTCTAGTTTGGCTGAAGTAATATCTTTATGAAACATGGAAGTAAAATCGACATCAATGAGTCGATGATCAGTGACAATAAAAATTCTAAAATACCAGGCTAAAAATCCATTTAAAATAGAACCGAATAATACTAAGTACCAAGCCATAAATATACCTAAGATATATTTAAACTCTAAAAAAACTAACCATTCGGAGCGCATTAAAAATAAGGGTAAAATTAAGCCAATCGAAAATAAGAGCAGTTTTTGTAATTGAGTAATAGGATGCTGTCTTAATAACAGAACGATTGTTTCTTCGATTAACTGTCCATCATAAGCAATTTTTCTAGGCTTAACTAAATAAGAAGATAGGGATTTTTCTTGTCTAGGCTTGTTTCTAAGGGCTTCTGGTAAATCTTGTAAGATTTTTTTGATATTTTTGGTTTGGAGATTAAGTTTCTGTTGATCTGATTGAGTCTCAATGCTTTGAGATTGTTCTGGGCTATCCTTATCAATTGGTGCTTCTGGTTCTTGATTCTGATCAAAGATAGTGACGGACATAAATATGTTGCTATTAATTTTTGATACTATTGCCGTAATTATATCATTAGCTTTCTAAAACTGCTAAAAAAGCTTCTTGATTAAGCTCAACTTGTCCGAATTGCTTCATTCTTTTCTTGCCTTTGGCTTGTTTTTTTAGTAATTTTTGTCTTCTGGTCACATCGCCTCCATATAGTTTGGCAGTCACATCTTTGCGAAAAGCTTTAACTGTTTCTCGAGCAATAATATTGCCTCCAATAGCTGCTTGAATGGGAATTTCAAACATTTGTCTGGGAATAACATCTCTGAGTTTTTCGACAATTTTTCTACTTCTTTCTTGAGCATCTTTTTCTAGAGTCATAAAGCTAAGTGCTTCGATTGGTTCTTTATTAACCATAATATCAACCTTAACCGCTTCCACTTGCTCATAACCCACAGTTTTGTATTCCAGCGAAGCATAACCAGAAGTTAATGATTTCAAATTATCATGAAAATTATAAATAATTTCACTCAAAGGGATGGAAAATTCTAATCTCGCTCGA
>CAZTBN010000002.1:11812-36210 GCA_964611955.1 uncultured Pseudomonadales bacterium
GTAATTTCAGCATGAAAAATTCCTAAAAAGCCAACCCGCAAACCATTACCTAGTGCTTGAGAATGGGTCGGTTTATATGATAGGGCTGCATCGTGTAATTTGAGCTTGTCCATAGCATATTTAAGTTCATGAAAATAATTGCTATCTAAAGGATAAAGCTCCATAAATACCATGGGTGTTGGTTCTAAATAACCTGGTAAAGGCTGCGTTTGTTTTTTGGTTTGTCGGTGAGTAATGGTGTCGCCAGTTTTAACTAACTCAATAGTTTTTAAGCCTGTAGCAATATAACCTACCTCACCAGCTGAGAGCGACTCCACTGGAGTTTTATCAGGAGTAAAAACCCCAATTTCTAGGGGACTGCAGTCAGATTGAGAAAATAATAAACTTAACTCATCAGTTTTTTGCAATGAGCCACTAAAAATTCTAGTGTAAGCCACCACTCCTTGGTGATTATCATATTTAGAAGTAAAAATTAAGGCTTTGAGTTCATCAGTCACCTTATCTTCAGGAGGAGGAATGAGTTCAATGACTTTATCTAAAATTGTTTGCGCCCCTTGTCCAGTTTTAGCAGAGCAAGTTAAAATATCCTCTTCTTTAATACCAAATAATTCAATCATTTCCAGGATAGTGGTTTCAACATCAGCTACGGGCAGATCGATCTTATTGATTACTGGAATAATTTTCAAGTTTTGCTGAATGGCTTTTTCAAAATTAGCTAAAGTTTGCGCTTGTACTCCTTGTGTGGCATCAACTAAAAGAATTGCTCCTTCACAGGCTTGCAAAGAACGGCTAACTTCATAGCCAAAATCTACATGTCCCGGAGTATCGATTAAGTTTAAAATATAGCCTTTATAATTAAGTCTAACTGGAGCAAGTTTAATGGTTACGCCTTTTTCTTGTTCAATGGGATTAGAATCCATCATTCTTTCGGTAAGTTTTTGTTTCGAAACAGCATGGGTAATTTTTAAAAATTGATCAGTCAGAGTAGTTTTACCGTGATCGATATGGGCAATTATGGAGAAGTTTCTAACTTTACTAGGAGTATATGATTGAATCATGATTAGATTGTAGCATCAGTCAAACTTAAATAGTTTGAGTCAAAAATTACACCAGTATTTAGAACTGAATTTATTTTTTGGCTACTTTTTTAGAAGTGGCAGTTTTCTTAGCTTTGGTAGTTTTTTTAGCGCTGACAGCTTTTTTGGTAGCAGTAGCTTTTTTGGTCACCGCAGCCTTTTTGATTGAAGCGGTTTTTTTCACAGTTGTGGCTTTGGGAGCAATGACTGATTTCTTTTTAACCACTTTGGTTTTAGGTTTAGTTACTGTTTTTGTATTTAGTTTAGACTTAGTTTGAGTTACCAGTTTAGCCATTTTTGCTTTTAATCTGGCTGCCTTATTACGATGAAACAAATTTTTCTTAACTGCTTTATCAATGACTGAATAAGCTGATTTTAAAGCTGCTTCAGTTTTATTTTTTTCCATATTTTTCACAGCTGAATGAACACGAGATTTAATCTGTTGATTAAAATCTGCTTTTCTTTTACTCGTTCTTAATGCTTTTTTAGCGTTTGGTAGTATAGGCATATGTTTTTGACTGTTGATAAATAACTATTGTTAGAAACTGAATACGCAATTATATAAGCCTTATTGAGTAAATTCAACTAGCATCATGATCAGTGTTTAGTTTATTCTGATTAAATATCCCGCAGTCCCGCTTAGCGAGACGAAGGATCAAATATCATCAGAATGGGGTTCTAAGGGGATTCCCCTTAGTGGAGCCCCGCTTAGCGGGGCGACAGAGGAGCAGATCAAGCTTTTAGCTTGATCGCGCCAAGAGCTAAACTCCTTAGAAAAGAGCGAAGCGATTTTATTTTAAATATTTTCCATCTTAAATAAAACTCATTTATTCTATACAATTTTGTTTATGATAAAGTTAGCAAGTATTACCCGATTTTTTTTCCATAACACCAGGTGGTTAGAAAAAAAACAAAACTCAATTCTGTCTGCAGCTTTAATTATTACCGCTGCCAACATGTTCTCTTCGATCTTTGGTTTAGTGCGAGAAAGATTTTTAATTTCTGTTTATTTTCATTCTCAGGCTAGTCAAATGGCCTATGAAGCCTTGCAAGTTGCTTTTCAAATTCCGGATATGTTGTTTCAATTGATTATTTTGGGAGCGCTGTCAGCTGCTTTTATTCCTGTTTTTACTAAATATAAAAATATTAATAATCAAGAGGCATCGCAGATTGGTTCTGGGATTATTAATACTTTGGTGATAGCTTTCGTAGCAATTTCCGCCATAGTGTTTCTTTTTTCCGAACCGATTACTGCTGCTAGAACTGGGGGAGCCTTTACTCAAGAACAAATTAGGATCGCTTCAGATCTTACTAGATTAATGTTGTTGGCACAATTTTTCTTTGCCATTTCATTTTTTCTAACTGGAATTTTGCAATCTTATCAGCGCTTTATTGTGCCTGCTATTGCTCCTATTCTGTATAACTTGGGTATTATCTTGGGAGTATTTTTATTTTTTAATCACTTAGGCATTTATGCCGCTGGTGTAGGAGTGATTATAGGCGCTTTCATGCACATGTTGGTTCAATTACCGTTTGCTTTCCGACTTGGGTTTGAGTACAAGTTTAAACTAAATTTAAAACATGCAGGAGTCAAAGAAATTTTTGCTCTCATTCCCCCGAGATTATTAACTATTGGTATTAGCGAGTTAAAAAATTTAGCTTTAGGTTTTTTTGCAACCAGTATTGGTAATTTAAGTTTTGTGGTGATTAAATTAGCGCTAAAATTAATGGCTATTCCCATTCGTTTATTTGGTGTCCCAATTGGCCAAGCCTCATTGCCTTTTCTATCAGAGGAGACCAGTAAGCATCAGCTCCTCAAGTTTAAAGATTTAGTCACAGAATCAATCAATCAAATTGCTTTTTTAGCTATGCCTTCAGCTGTGCTGTTATTAATTTTAAGAATTCCCATTGTCAGATTGGTTTTTGGAACGCAAAATTTTCCTTGGCAAACTACAGTAATGACCAGTAGGGTTTTGGCCATTATCGCCATTTCCATTGGTTTGCAGGCGATGAGTCACTTATTAATTAGGGCCTTTTATGCTTTAGAAGACACTATTACTCCTTTTGTAGTTACCTTATCTTCAACTTTAGTTTATTTGGTCATTTCTTGGCTACTGGTGTTTAGATTAGATACTTCAGTTACTGGTATTGCTTGGGCAACCACTGTAGCTGCTATTGCTGAAACCGGTTTATTTTTTCTTTTACTTGAGAGAAAGGTTAAACATTTGTTTTTTAATCGTAAGTTTTTTTCCACTCAACTTAGAATCTTAGCCTGTTCTTTTTTAATGGCAGTTTTTCTTTATTTACCGTTTAGAATTTTTGATGAATTAATTTTTAATACTAGCAAAACCATTGAGTTGATTGCTTTAACCGTCACTACCAGCACCATTGGCTTGTTAGTTTACATTTATTTTTCGATTTTACTTGATGTCAAAGAGATAAATTTATTTAGTTCTTTATGGAATAAATTTGGCAATGGTCATAAACTGTTAACCAAGAGCAAAGAAGTGTGGATTGATTCAGGTTCTGATGGAGAAGAAATATAAATAATTTGATCACTGATTGCTTGAGTTTTCACTCTACTAGATAGCAGATGATCAATGATATATACTAAATAACAGTCAACACTGCCCATATGTCTAAAGCTATTAAATATAAAATTAATCTTATTCCCGAGGATCCTTTTTTTAAAACTACTCTAGGTAGAACTTTAAATTGGTCTTTGAATATTGGCAGATATATTTTAATCTTCACCCTTTTGGTAGTGATTATGAGCTTTGGATCTAGGTTTGTGATTGATCGCAAACTGACTGATCTTAATGAATCAATTTATCAGAAACAGTTAATTATTGAGTCTCAAACTCAACTAGAAAAAGAGTTTCGACTAGCTCAAGCTAAAATTAAAAGTTATCAGGAAATTCAGCAACAGAATAATATAGTAGAAATTTTTCCTTTATTACAACAAGTAGTTCCCAACGGGTTTAAATTAGTGAGTCTTAAGATTCGTCAAAATCAAATCACTGGTGAGGGCATAGCTGATGCTAATAATGCCTTAAATTTATTTATCAACAATCTGCAACTTTCACCTCATTTTGAAAATATTAAAGTTAGTAAAATTGAGGTGACTGAAGATAGTGTTGGTGGCATTAATGTTACTTTTAGCGCTGACCTAGTAATTTAAAACTTATGAATCTGAAAAGAAAAGAACTACTAGCTGTTTTAGCAAAATTTTATAAAAAACCGATTGCTAAGGTTTCTTTTGAGTTTTTTATTTCTTTAATCACGATCATATTTTTTACGATTTTTGCGATTAGACCAACTTTATTAATTATCGCTGATTTGATAAAAGAGATTGACGACAAACAGACCTTAGATCAACAGATGCAGAAAAAAATCGCTGCCTTGGCTAGCGCGCAAGAAGAGTATCAATTAGTGCAGGATAAAATTTCATTATTAGATCAAGCTATTCCTTCTAGTCCTGAATTGATTAAATCTTTAAAAACTATTGAAAAAATTGCTGGAGAAAATAAAGTGATTATTAGTAATTTAAAAGTTTCGGCTATTCCAGAAGAAAAACAGGTTGCTATTACTAGAGTTGATCAACTGTCTCGCACTGATATTTATTTTAATTTGCAAGCAGTGGGTGACTATCCAGCATTAAAAAATTTTGCTGCTGCACTCAATCAATATAGAAGAGCCTTTGTAGTAGAAGAAGTGAGCTTTCAAATAGATGATCGGATTATTCAGCAAACATTAAGAGCTAATATGTCAATTAGAGCTCCATATTTTGGAGAGTAAAATGCAAAAACAGCTTAAAGAACAACTAGATAAACTTAAACGCGAGAAACTGTTTTTAGTGATTTTGTCTCTTTTTTTTGTGGCAGTTTTGCTTTGGGTAGGTCTGAGTATCTTCATATCACAGCAAAGAGTGTTAGTTGAGGCTGATTTAATTAGTTTAAGCCAACCTTTAGTACCGAGTTTGAATCGAGAGTTATTAGAGGAACTGGCAACTAGAAAATATTTTACCGATAATCAACTAGAAAGTTTTTCTATTTATGTTTGGAAAAGTATTGATGAAACTGAAGAATTGAAAATTATTGATATTGTGAACGGACAAATAGTGCAAGTTGATGAAAGTTTAGAAAATGAGGTTGTGCCAGATATTAATGAGCGCTTACGAACTCCCAGTTCACCAGTTCCAACTCCAGCAGTAATTGTGCCAACTCCCCCTGTTGCTACTGCCGCTGCTCAACCAGAAACAAATTTGTCTCCGGTTGAAGTGATGCCAACAATAGGAACCAATAATGAGGCAATAATCAATGAATAACAATTATTAATTAAAAATAGCTTGATTTATACGTTAATAATTAGAATTATCATTAAAATATTTATGGCAAAGTTTCAGTTTTTTTTCGCCTTGTTTTTTACCCAGCTTATACCTTAAAGTATATACAGGCAGTATTGTAAGGTGCCATAAATTTAATTGGTTTAAAAGAACATTTATTATCTGAAATTAAGTCATGATTAAGCGTAAAGTAAAAACTAATTCAATCATGCAAAAACAGATCCCTACCATAGTGGGTCTGTTGCTTTTAGTAGGTGCTTTAGTCTTGGGTTTAGTTTTTTTTGGTAATGGTACTGGTGTTTTTGCTCCAAGAGCCACTGCCCAAACTACTCCTAAAAATATTAGAGTTACTAATGTTAGTCATGACAGTTTTACTGTTAGTTTTTTTACCGATGAAGCTACTCCTGGTTTTGTAAAATATGGTGTTGAAACAGGTAAACTTAATTCTCAAGTTAGAGACGATCGAGATCAATTATCTGGATCAATTGATGATTTTCAGCTTCATCATGTCACGATACGAGGATTAGAGCCAAACACAGAATATTATTATGTTTTGGGTACTGGCTCAAATGCTGAGTTTGATCAAGAAGGTCAGCCCTTTACCATTACCACCACTGCTGTTCCAACTTCAAGTTTACCAGAGTCAATCACTATTTTTGGTAGTGTTGCTCTTGCCAGTGGTGCACCAGCTCAAGGTAGTATCATTTATGTGACTGCTCCGGGAATGCAAGACATGTCGTCATTGGTCAAGGGTTCTGGTAGTTGGGCTATTCCTTTATCTCAAGCACTAAACTCAGCAGGAACTGAGTTTGCTTCTTTAACAGCAACTGATCAAATTACCATTTTAGCTCAAGGGTTAACTGCAGAAGAGAGGTTGCAACTTCAGCTAACAGTGAGCGAAGCTCAGCCGATTGAGTTGGTGTTTGGTCAAGATATAACTGATAAACAAACTGCCATGACTGATGCAGAGAACTCGACTGATGAGCAAACAGCAGCTAGTGATAGTGCTGAGACTGCCACCGATTCCGCTTCTATAGCCACCGACTCTGCTTCTATAGCCACCGACTCCGCTTCAACAGCCACACAATCAACCATTAGCGGTCATTTAAAAGAGCTATTGGATGAAGCTGAACCATTAGCGTCAAACAGCAGTGCTAGCTCAGAACTTTTGCTTGGTGATCTTAGCGAAGAAACAAGCGAGATGGTTTACACCAATAGCACTCCCGTTATTAAGGGTAAGGTTGCTCCGAATGTTGAAGTTAAGCTTGAAATACACTCCACCACTCAATACGAGGAAACAGTTACTACTGATAGTAATGGTGAGTTTTCCTTAGACACTGCTACTTTAAATGCTGAGCTTGAGCCAGGAGAACACACCGTAACTTATACTTATATTGATCCTGATACTGGGTTAGAAGTGGTTAAGACTGAGTTTTTTTGGGTTGAAGATTCTAATCAAACTATAGCTATGGCTGATAATGATATTGTGAGTGCTGCTCAAACTTCTAGTACTACCCCAAATGGAACAGGTGATCCTTACTCTATGCCTACTACTACACCAACTGTCAATCCTACCACTAGGGCTACCAATATCACACCAGTGCCTACCGCCACTACCAAGCCCAGCTCAACCACAGCGACTTCTTCAACTAGTTCCACCAGAGAATATGTAGGTACTGATAGTTCAACTCTTAAAGCAGGCTCTGTCGGTGTCACGGCCTTGATGATTCTATCTGGATTTTTCTTTATTTTAGTGGGCTCTTGGAGCTGGTGGCTAGCCGGAGAGTTGGAATAAATAAGGTTTGCTTATTTGAGTTGTTGTTTAAAATTTAATGACTTCCCACAAATCTCTGTCTGATCCCTCGTAACCCAAAGCCCAAATTGCTATTCCTCCTAAATCTAGTTGTTTCACATACTCTAATTTGTATTCAATTGAGGTAGGATTTTCATAATAAATGACACGAATTTCATCATCATTGACATAGGTTAAATAAGGGCACAGCGCCTGTTCGTCCCAACAAGTTTCAATGTTGAGATTGGGATCTGTTAATAGCTTTTTAACTCTCTCATAGCTCGCTGTCATGCCTGAATCAGGGTAAGTGTTGGCATTGGGTGACCATTCATCAACTTGCCACTCATAACCGTAAAACGGAATGCCTAATAAGATTTTTTCTTTGGGTACATATCGTAAAAACTCTCGTAGATTTTGGTGAATATTATCTCCCCATTGATTATTATGACTAAACAACGGTGCCACCGGTCCTGCTCGCAGAGAACTGCGGCGATGAAAATCATAGGCCATGACTATGATGTAATCCACAGACTGAGCAATCTTGGGAACATCCCACAACTGTTCATTATTAGAAGCACTGGCATACATATCAATTGATAACTGCACATTGGTATATTTAGCATCAAGATGAGTTCTAATTTTTCCGATGAGTAAAACAAAATTAGCACGTAATTCTGGGGTAATTTCTCCGTTATATTCAAAATCAATATTAAAGCCACTAATGGGATAAGCCAAGAGGAGCGAGTCAAGGGCAGTAATTAAATTTTCATGAGCCTGAGGATGATTAATAATCTGTTCGATTTTATCTGAATCAAACTGAACCAGCGTAATCTCAATTTGATGCGAAGTTGTGTTGAGTTCTTGAGCCAATTGCCATAGCTGCTGCGAATCTAGTCGAGCATATCCAGGATGAAGCATGTTGTCTTGGTCAGTGGTTAAAATAGTGCCATCGCTATCAACATTCAGCCCAAAATAACTCAGGTGAGTTAATTCTGGCTGAATGGTGACATCATCAATGTTCCAGTAGGGTAAAAAACCATAGATAACTTTGTTATTGCTTGAGGCTGATTCGATATCTTTATTGAGCGAGATAAACTCAAAAAAATTGCTATCGATAAAAGGTGAAACCAGGGGTATTTTCCACGAATGCCACCAACTAAAAAATATCGAAAAACAGGCGCAGATAAAAATAAAACTTAAAATTTTTATTTTAGTTTTACGATTAATTTTTTTTAGCTGGCGATTAATAGTAGAGTTGAGATGCTGGCAGGAATGGTTCATCATGATTTTTCAAAATTCACAACAAAAATAATTATCGATTTGGCTGCTGATTGATGGCCTTGCCATCCTGTATCACCACTATTTGTCGTTCATAAAGTGGTTTACCTTCTTCGTTAGTTTTAACTTCGCAATCATAACAAAATAGTTGAGTAACTGGGTCTCGGAGCATTACCTTTTCTTGAAGCACCAAGCCTTGAACCTCTTCTCCATAAGGAGGTGGCTGACCTGTTTCAGGATTAATCCAGACATTTTCTTTAACAAAACTTGAGTTTGAAGGATTGCCTTTGATCCAATAAAGATCATTATTTTTAACTTCACAAGGTTTATCGCTATTTTGTGGGGGCATGCCACTAGCACAGACCCCTGCTTGAGCGATATCACTCGGCTTTTCCTGCCAGATGGGTTCTTGGTCTTTTAAAACATAAGTCATAATATCATTAAAGATAGGAGCAGCTCCGGTAATTCCAGATGCTAAATAGCCCATAGATTGGCCACTATTATTCCCAACCCAGGTGGCAACTAAAAATTCAGGAGTAAACCCAATCGTCCAATTATCTTTAAGATCATTTGTGGTACCTGTTTTAGCGCTGACAACTTGATCAGGAATGACTAATTGAGAGTGGCTACCAAAAATCATGGTGCGAGCAGTATTGTCTTGCATAATATTGCTGACTAAGTAAGCTGGAGCTCTATCCATCACTCTAGTTAACTCTCCGGCATTAGTCGTGGTATCAGATTCAGTCAGATATTGTAAATCTGTTTTCCTTTGTTCGAGGTTAGTGTCTTCCAGCACTTCACCTTTATAGTTTTCTATTTTTAAAATTGGTGTTAATGGGACTACCACTCCTTGGTTAGCTAAAGTGCCAAACGCTTGGGCCATATCAACCATTTTAACTTCTCCACCACCTAAAGCTAAAGATAAGCCATATAAAGCCGGATCTTTCCAAGTGGTAATTCCCATCAGTTTTGCTTGCTCCATAAATACTTGATTACCGATAGTAGCTAGTGCTTTAACCGCTGGAATATTAAAAGAGTTACCTAATGATTGTCTGACAGTCACAGTGCCACGAAAGCCACCATCATAGTTACGGGGGCAATATAGTTTTTGAGCAGCCTCTTGAAAACAGGTAGGTACATCTAAAATTAAGGTAGCTGGATTAAGGGTTTTTTGTTGAAAAGCAGTGGCATAAACTAGAGGCTTGATTGAGCTACCAGGTTGACGTAAAGCAATAGTGACATTAACCTGACCGTCGTTTTCAGCATTAAAATAATCTCTTGAGCCAACCATGGCCAGAATTTCACCAGTGTTTGGTTTAGTAATCAGGGCTGCACCATTGTTAACTCGATAGCTAGCTAAACCTTCAATCTCATCAGCAACAATTTGCTGAGCCATATTTTGTAACTCTAAATCTAGAGTAGTGTAAACTCTCAGCCCACCTTTTTCCACTTTTTCTATACCATACTTTTCGTAAAGTAAATCTTTCACAAAAAAAACAAAATGAGGGGCTTGGATTTGGGTCTGAGAAAGGGCGAAATTTAAGGTGACTTCACCTGCTGCTTGAGCTTCCTCTGGGGTAATATAATTGTCTTCGGTCATGCGACGTAAAACTTCTAACTGCCTTTGTTTAGCTCTTTCAGGATTTGAACCAAAAGGAGAGTATTTTGTTGGTGCTTGAGGTAGACCGGCTATAAGCGCTGCTTCAGCTAAAGTTAAATCTTTGGCTGATTTATCAAAATAACTGAGAGCTGCAGCCTCAATACCAACAGAGGTACCACCATAAGAAATATAATTTAAATACATTTCTAAAATTTCATCCTTGGTATAAGCTATCTCGGTTAAAAGAGCTAGGATGGCTTCATTGAACTTGCGACTATAAGATTTTTCAGAAGTCAGTAGCGCATTTTTCACTAATTGTTGCGTAATAGTTGAACCGCCTTCTCTGGTTTGTGAAAGTAAATTATTACGTAACGCTCTAAAGATACCTTCAGGATCTATACCAAAATGTTTATAAAATTTTTTATCTTCAATCGCAATGGTAGCCTGGGAAACATAACTAGGTAAATCCTCAATATTAATAGGGGTGCGGTTTTCATCTGCATAAATTTCATAAAGTAAGTTGCCATTACGATCAAAAATTTGCGTACTCACTGCATAAGAATCAGAATTAGCAAGATTTTTAGTAGAAGGTAGCTGCTGAAATAAATAAATGATACCGATAATAGCGGCAATAACCAAAAAGAGCAGCACATATCTTAGATAGGGATTAGTAAACGGATAAAAAATAAAACTAAAAAATTTCACAATTTTAGGATGTTTAACATGCCAAGTACGAGGAATTAGCTGCGAGGGAAATTTTTGCCTTTTTTGATTGTTGGCTGTTTTCTTTTTTTTATCACTAGAATTTCTTAAAGATTGTTTAAACATTAATGTTTTTACTATTATGAGATTGATATTTCTAATTGTCTAACAAGTCTATTATAATAACAACTTATCTAATTAACCACTTAATTAGGAATAAATATTATATATTGAAGTTAGTAATTATTAAAACTCTGTATATGAATAAATTCAAATATCAAAATATTACTATTACTGGTTTACCTGGTTCTGGGTCCACGACCTTATTATCTTTGCTTAAGGAAGCTTTAAAATATGATGGTTGGACAGGTTTTAGTGGCGGTGAGTTCATGCGCCAATATGCTGTGGAAAAAGGTTTGTATGATAGTAAACAAAAAATCCATCACGATGCTTCAGCTTATGGAGATGAGTTTGATCGCCAAGTTGATTTGGGCATCAGAGAAAAACTACAAACTCAAAAGCGTTGGATTATTGAATCTTGGTTATCGGGTTTTATGGCTCAGGGTGTACCAGGAGTATTAAAGATTTTAGTCATTTGTAGCGAGGACTCAGTTAGAGTTGATCGCATTGTCAACCGCGACCAAGTGAATGTTACCCAAGCGAAAGAGCATTTGAATCATCGCTATAATACCAATTTAAAAAAATGGGCAACTCTTTATCAAAAAGAATGGGCACAATGGGTGGTGGCTAACCATTTAGCTAATCCAGACGAACCAATTGATTTTTGGAAGCCTGAGCTTTATGATTTAATTATCGATACTTACTCACATAACCAACAGCAAACATTAGAGATTGCCCTGAATGCCATTAAAAGATAACTCAGATACTGCCAAACGCACCCATCCTCAGATAATTTTTATCGCTTTGATATTTATTAGTTTAGTTTTATGGTTTTTTTATCGAGCTCTATTTAAATTTCCAGAAATTTTTGATGAAACATTAGGTAAAGCTATTTTTTTCGGTGCTCCTATTTTAATTTTTGTTAATGTCATTGGTGATCAACAGATAATTAATTCAATGAGTTTAAAGAAGCTATTTGCAGGATTGTTGCGAGGTTTAGCTTTTGGTGGATTAATAGGCTTTGCTACTGTGATAGTCATCATGTTAAAAAACAAAACTGCCTTAACAGCAGTACCATTATTTACTTTAGATAGGTTTTGGTGGGAATTTCTCTTGGCTTTGTTGACTGCTTTTTGGGAAAGCTTGTTCTTTTTTGGTTTTATTCAGACTACCATTGGTTCAGTCTTTAAAAGTCTTAAGCCTGTCTGGCAACTATTGCTGGTAGCTAGCTTATTCTTGATTTTTCATCTGCCTAATATTTTGTTGCGTTTTTCAGGTTTAGATGTGAGTTTTATTTTAACTCTACTTTTCTTATTTGGTCTAGGTCAAGCCATTATTTTTGCTAAAGATAAAAATGTGTATACATTAATATTAACTCACACTATTTGGGGGCTAGTATTAATGCTTCATTTCTTTTAGAAAAGTTTTACAATGGCAAATAGCCTTTTTAATCTAGTTCGTTTAAGTTCTTATCAATTTGGCAGTGTCAAACGTTCAATACTTTATGTTGCATCTTAGATTTATCTTATCGATCAGCGCCTTACTTTTTGGAATTTTAGTGGTCTTTATTTCTTTAGTGTCTACTAATCAAGTTATTTCATTTGAAGGTGAGCAAGCTAGCAATCTTAAGTTTTATGTGGGTGAAAAAATTTTACCAGATCATGTAATCTATCCTTTGGTTGCAGGAGCAGATAGGTTAATTTTAATAGCTGCTCCAACTCAGGAAAAAATTAAACTGCAGCTAGCTTATAGTCAAATTAGAATGGACTATGCTCAAGCTTTGTTGTTAAAAAATGAATTAGTTTTGGCTACCAATGCTTTAACCAAGTCTCAGAAATATATCAGTTTAGCAGCGCTACAAGTGCTGGATACAGGTTTTGCTAACGAAGAACTGAGACAGGAAGTTTTCGAGCAATTAAAAGTTAATATTGCTCAAGCCCAAGCATTATTAGAGCAACTTCCGGCAGATCGTTGTTGCTTAGCACAACAGTTAAATATTAATAATCAAGCCTTACTTGAGCGCTTCCCTGATTAGCGAATAAGTCGAATTTTTTTGATCACTTTTGTTATAGTTGACAACCCCCCTAAATTGTGAGATTCTTAAAATCCTCACCAAAGGACTAAATACCACATGTAGTGGCTAAATATTGAATATGCTACAACATATTGTGTTTGATTGATGCGCCTTTTTATCATTATTGAGTATAAAAATTTTACAATTTATGAACTGTCAATATTGCGGTCAAAACAACACAGTCGTGATAGATTCAAGAGATTCGGAAGATGGTGTGGCTATTCGTCGTCGGAGAAAATGTGAAGATTGTGGTCGCAGGTTTACTACTTACGAGAGAGCAGAAAATCTAGAGTTAAAAGTGATTAAAAAAGATGGCACCAAAGAAGATTTCAGCAGAGAAAAAATTAAACGAGGTCTGATCAAGGCCACTTGGAAAAGACCGATTACGATAGATCAAATTGATGAATTGATTGATGAAGTGGAACAAAAATTGAAGGTGATGGGTTCAAAAGAAATTAAATCTTGGCAAATTGGTAATTTGGTCATTAACCGTTTAAAAAAGCTGGATACTTTGGGCTATTTATTGTTTGCCACTGTTTATAGAGACTTTGATAGTGTTGAAGATTTTAAAGCTGAGATTAATAAAGTAGAGGCTGAATAAGATTATTTAACCACCGCACAATCATTATTTATCAATTAAGCGCTAGTATATTTTACTCATAAATTAGAAAGGAAAGAATGCCTTCAAAAAAAACAGTCTCTCAATCTAAAAAAGAAACTTTACCTAAAAAAAAGATGGTCTTTACTAAAAGAAAATTATCTCAGGGACTGGGTAAGGCAGTAGCTAAACGCACCTATCTTAGAACTGATGCCAATGGCAAGTTGGAAAAATGGTCAGAAGTGGCTAAAAGAGTAGCTTTGGGCAATACTGCCCTCATTCCAGAAAAAGAAGCTCAACATCGTCAAGAGGAATACGAAATTTTAGAAAAACATATTGCCAATGCCTCGCTGTTGCTAAGTGGTCGTCATCTTCAACACGGAGACAAGGATCAGCCAACTCGCAATATGGAGGTTTTTACCAACTGCAGCACTGCTTCAACTTCCTATTTATTGTTTTATTTATTGCTGAATGGTTCAGGAGTTGGTCGTTCTTATGATGACGATTTAATGGTGGTTGACTGGGACAATATGCCTTCTATTCGCGTGGTTTTATCTGATACTCATCCTGATTTTGAATGGGGAGAAGATGAAAGTTTAATAGAAGCTAAAAAGAAATATCAATCTGCGCATTGGTTTGAGATTCCTGATACCAGAGAGGGTTGGGCTAAGGCTGTGGAAAAGCTTGAGATTATGGCTTATAAAAAAAGATATCGCGATGATCTGTTGATTTTAGACTTTTCCAGTGTTAGAGCCAAGGGCTCAAAAATTAAAGGCATGCAAAATCGGCCTGCTTCTGGTCCTAAACCGATCATGAAGGCTTTTCAAAAATTAGCTACGATCAAAAATGCTGGTATGAAACCTTGGATGCAGGCTATGTTTGTTGATCATTATTTGTCAGAATGTGTTTTGGTAGGAGGAGCGCGTCGAGCTGCTAGAATTGCAGTTAAAATCTGGACAGATACTGATATTTTAGATTTTATTTCTATTAAAAAAGGTGGTTTTTTATGGTCTGCTAATAATAGCGTGGCAGTTGATGAGAAGTTTTGGCAACAAAAAAATAATCATGCCCAAACTGTTTTGGATGCCATTTTAAAAGCTCAATATTATGATCGGACTGGAGAGCCTGGCTTTGTTAATCAACATAAATTGGTGCAAAACGACAAAGGTTATGAAAATTATACTGATGGTGAGTTTTCCAATAGTGGCAAATATGATCCCTTTCCTGAAACCAAAAAGATGCTCTCTGACATAGCAAAAAGAGCTAATGCTAAATTTTATGATCAAATTCCTAATCCTTGTGGCGAAATCTCACTTAATCTTTTAGGTGGTTATTGTGTAATTGCCGACGTTGTTCCGTATTATGCTCCCACTCTTGATGATGCTGAGGAAGCATTTAGAGCAGCCGTGAGAGCTTTAATCAGAGTTAATACCATGGATTGTTTATATAGTCGTGAGGTGAAAAGAACTAATCGTATTGGAGTGGGCATGACTGGTATTCATGAGTTTGCCTGGAATCAATTTGGTTATGGTTTTAAAGATTTAGTTGATGAAAAGAAATCACAAGCTTTTTGGCAAACCATTGCTAGATTTAAACGCGCAGTGGTTGATGAAGCTAAGAAATACTCTAAAAAGATGAAACTTAATGTGCCTCATACTAATACCACCATCAAACCTTCTGGCACTGTTTCCAAGCTCTTCTCGCTTTCTGAAGGGGCACATTTACCAGCAATGAGAGAGTATATTCGTTGGGTGCAGTTTAAAGAGGATGATGTCATTGTCGAGCAATATAGAAAACATAAATATCCTTTTAAAGAACTCAAGAGTTATCCAGGAACGGTAGCCATAGGCTTTCCCACTCAACCGGAAATCTGTAGATTAGGGATGAAAGACAAGTTGCTGACGGCCAGTGAGGCTACTCCAGCAGAACAATACCAATGGTTAATGTTGTTAGAAAAATATTGGATTGTGGGCGTTGATGAAAAAGGTAAGCCTTTAACTGATACTGGTAATCAAGTTTCTTATACCTTGAAATACGATCCAGATGAAGTTACTTTTGATCAATATAAAAAAATAGTCATGCACTATCAACCTTTAGTTAAGATTTGTAGCTTGATGCCTAAAATTGAAGAAACCGCCTATGAGTATCAGCCAGAAGAATCAGTCACAGGCAATGATTTTATGAAAGTGATCCGTGAAATTAACATTGCCAGTAATGGCGAAGGAGAGTTATTGGAAGATATTAATTTAGAGCATTTAAAATGTTCAACTGGAGCGTGTCCTATTTAACAGATCAATCATTATTAAAAAAAATATCATAATTTTGTTCACTACTTCATAGCTAATATTATTAATTTATACTTAATAATACACAATCTAGCTAAAGACTACACAATAATAGTTATTGAGTCAGAGTATATTCTCGTGATAGAATTCTGCAACTGTGAACAAAGAAATAAAAAGATACATTTCCAGATATAGAAGGCTATATAAAAAGCGTTTTAAGCAATGGCGGTTGTTAATGGTGCGTACCAAAAAAAGGTTAATTAGACAGTATAAAAAAATACAACACACAATTGTCAAGCAAAGGACTAGCAGTATAAAATTATTTAATCAACGACTCAAAAAAATTGGCCTGTATTATCAAGCTAAACTCAAAAATTTCCAGAAAAGCTATAAAAAAACCAAAAGGCTTTATCAAAAAACTGTTTTACTAGCAAAAAAGTTATTCAGATCAAAAAAAAGAGCAATTAAAGCTTTGCCCCTCAAGCTTAAAAAAATCAAGAAAACCTTTTTATTGCCCATTGATCAATCATGGTGGGCGAAAAAATTTCAACTATTCAAGTTTTCTTATAAAACTAAACAGCAATTACACAGTTTTGCTGATCGTTTTTTCACGCCAGCCTTGCTCAAACTTTATCTTTCGTTAATAGTGACCTTCACCATTCTTGGTTTAACTTGGATGACTTATAGTTATGTTTTTGTGGATTTACCAGATCCCATGGATTTAACTAAAAAACAACCAGTCATGACCACCAGAATTCTAGATCGCAATGGGAATCTGCTCTACAGAATTTATCAAGATGAAAATAGAACAGCAGTGCCTTTGTCAGAAATTTCACAGCATATGATCAATGCCACGATAGCGATTGAGGATAAAAATTTTTACCAGCATCATGGTTTTTCCTTAAAGGGAATTTTTAGAGCTTTTGTGACCAATGCTCAGGGAGAGCAAACTCAAGGTGGTTCAACTATTACTCAGCAGCTAGTGAAAAATCGTTTATTAGATTCGGAAAAAACTTTAAGACGGAAAATTAGAGAATTAATTTTAGCTATTCTAGTTGAAGGCACTTATAGCAAAGAAGAAATTTTACAGATGTATTTAAATCAAGTGCCATATGGCGGTTCTACTTATGGCGTGGAAGAAGCTGCTTGGCGTATTTTTAATAAGTCAGCCAAAGAGTTAAGTTTAAATGAAAGTGCTTTATTGGCAGGATTGCCAGCAGCTCCTTCAATTTATAGTCCTTTTGGCTCCAATCCCGAGTTAAGTTTGCGCCGACAAGAAGAAGTTTTAAGACGCATGGTAGAAGATGGCTATATTTCTTTGGATGAAGCCTACTTGGCACGCCAAAATAAGTTAGAGTTTCGTCCTGATATTGTTGACATTAAAGCTCCTCACTTTGTGATGTATGTCAAAAGACTCTTGGTTGATAAGTTTGGAGAAAAGTTTGTCAATCAAAATGGTTTGGAGGTCAGAACCAGTCTGGATTTAAATTTGCAAGAACAGGCTGAAGAAATTATGACTCGTCAAATCAACTTAATCACTAGATTAAATATTAATAATGGCGCAGCTTTGGTTGTTAATCCTCAAACAGGTGAAATTTTAGCCATGGTTGGCTCTAAAGATTATTTTGATTTTGAACATGATGGCCAAGTTAATGTGACTCTTAGACCAAGACAGCCTGGATCTTCCATTAAGCCCATTACTTATGCTCTAGCTTTTGAACTGGGAAAAAAACCCTGGGATTACATTGATGACTCGCCTATTACTTATCAAATTCCTGGTAGTAGGCCTTATAGTCCTAATAATTATGATGGTAAATTCAGAGGTAAAGTGACTTTAAGACAAGCTTTAGCTAACTCTTATAATGTTCCGGCTGTGAAACTTTTAGCTAGTATTGGAGTGCAAAATCTGGTGCAAAAAGGACAAGAAATGGGCATCACCACTTGGACTGACAGCAGCCGTTTTGGTTTATCTTTAACTTTGGGAGCAGGCGAGGTGTTAATGACCGATTTAGCTAAAGTTTATGGCGCTTTTGCCAATGGTGGTTATTCTGTTGATCTGGATCCTTTTTTAGAGATTAGAGATTATCAAGACAAGTTATTGTATCGCAATCAATGTTTTACCGATCCACAATCTTGCCGTCAGCTACAAACAGTTGATCCTTTGGTTGCCTATGAAATTACTGATATCTTATCTGATGATCGAGCCCGTTCTACTACTTTTGGTTCTTACTCATTGCTTCATATTCCTAACCAGCAGGTAGCAGTTAAAACTGGGACTACCAATGATAAACGCGATAACTGGACAATTGGTTATACTAATACTCGTTTAGTTGGGGTGTGGGTGGGCAATAATGACAACAGCTCGATGAGTTATGTAGCTAGCGGTATGACTGGGGCTTCACCTATCTGGAATGAGATTATGAGATTATTATTAGACGATAAAAATCCTAATAAGTTTTCTTTGCCAGCAGAATATGTTAAGGTTAAAATCTGTGTGCCCACCAATACTTTGCCTTGTGCTGGTTGTCCTCAAATAGCAGAAGAAATGTTCGTTAAAGGGCAAGAACCGACCCAGGCTTGTAATAAAAATTTCTTTGTGAAAACTGAAGAAGAAGTTCAATCGCCTGAAGCTAGACAACAAATTTAAGTTAAGCTTTATGATTAGTGAGATTATTTTTGTCTCTCATGATCTTAACTTTAGCCACAATAAACTCAACTACGCGTTCAATGGGCAGATCACTGCTGTCAATTACCCAAGCATCTGAAGTTTGTTGGAGTGGGTCAACAGCCCGATGATAATCACGATCATCTCTTTGTCTTAATTCTGATAGTACCTCTTCAAAAGTGGTATTAACACCTTTGGTCAATAACTCAAAATGTCTTCTGGTAGCGCGAATGGTTTCATTGGCAGTTAAGAATATTTTTAAATCTGCGTCTGGTAACACGCGAAAAGTAATATCTCTGCCTTCCATAATGACATCAGTGTTCTGAGCAATTTTTTGTTGCTTATTGACTAATTCTTGTCTGATTTTAGGATGAACTGCTACTTGCGATGAGCCCTGGCTGACCTCTGCTGTTCTGATAGCCCAAGAAACATCTTCTCCATCAATTAAAACAGTGGCCAGTCTGCCATCTTTTTCTTTTTTAGTAGGATTTTTCAGCACAATGTCTGCCTTTTGAATTAAAGGTAGCAGCGCTGCCTCGTCGTTAAGATTAATTTTATTTCTAATACCTAACAAGGCTGTGGCACGATACATGGCTCCAGTATCAACGTAAAGAAAACCTAATTGATCAGCCACCAACCGTGAAACAGTGCCTTTGCCAGCTGCAACAGGACCATCTATAGCAATTTGAAATGCGTTCTTTTTGGCCATAGTGTTAGTTAGATATTAACTTATTTTTTCTTTGGGCGAGCTTTTCTGCTTTTGGTTACTTTTTTGGTGGTTCTTTTTGGTTTATCTGATGTTAACCATTCATTGCGATCAGCGGTTAAGAGACCTCCTAAACCAACAACTATCACAATAATTGGCCACAGATTCCAGAAAGTGGCGGGCAAGAGGCCAAGATTAGTGCTTAAGATTACAAATCCCATCACAACTAATGCTGCAGGCCAAAATACTTTTTTGGGCATATTTTTAAAATAATTAGTATTATCTCTTTATTAAAACTGAAAATCTCACAATTTGCAATTACGTAATGTGGTCTTAATACTAAAGTTGGTGACGAGTCCAAATACTAATAAATGAATCTTGATAAATTAAACTCCAGCTGGGATCAGTTTTAAGATATTTTAAGAATGTCTGTGCCCAGTTAGTGATATCTTTAGTGCCAAAAATAATGGTTTGTAATTGCTGTTTTTCTATCTGCTCCTGCCAGATCTCAGGTTTAAGTTGCATGGGAATGTATGTTTCTTGAAAGAACTGTTTCCCATAAGCCTCAGGGCGATTGTCAGTAAATACTTTTAAATTAGGTTGATGATAAATCAAATAACTACCGATATCATAATTATTAAAAATTGGACCAGTAATATTATTGCGACTGATAAACTCTGCTGCGTGATTTTGACCAGGCAACAAACCAATGGCGCGATTATTCATAGAAACATAAGGAATAAAAACTCCAGCTAAAGTTAAAATAAAAATGAATAAATATAACTGTCCCATGATAAAAATTTTTTGTTGAGGTTCAATTCTAATTAAGTGGCCTAAAAAGTTTTTTTGTTGTACTATTGACGCCAATAGCTTAGCCATTGAGGGAAAAGTAAATACAATAAAAATGGGGATATTTCTCAGTGCTACATAGCCCATAATCATGCCTATAATACACAGAATCAGATCAAATTTATTTAATACTTTGCCTTTAGCAATGAGTAAAGCTATCATGATGATGATCGCGAAAGAATAAGGAAAGAGAGTGGTGTGTTTGACTACTCTCCACAAGAAGAACAGTGTTTGGTTTTCAAAAACTGAATAACCATAATCAGTAAAAATTTGGAAAGGTTGCAATAATCCTGCTATGAAATTGGGATTGACCAAGGAAGCAAAAAATAAACAGACAATGAGCAAGAGTAACTTTTTATTAACCGCTGCTTTGAGTTGCGGGCTGTGCAACAGAACTGAGCAACCCCATAATAAAGCCGGAGTAAACAAGCCAAAGACAAAAGAGATATGAATATTAACCCAGATTAGTTGCTGGACAATGAGTAATATCAGGGCAGACTTGGCAATTTTTTGTTGATTGATGATTTTTTGTAATTGCCAGAGTGAATTGACTAAAAACAAAAAGCCAATACTTTCTGGTCTGACTTCCGAGCGCAAAGCTAAAAAAAATAAAGCTGGTAAGGCTAGAGCAAATGAGATTAATTGACTAGAATTATTTTTTAAAATTTGTAGCAATATTAAAAAAGCACTTAATAGAATTAAAATATGGATTAAGTGCACTCCTACAAATCCAAATAACTGTTCAATCCCAAAAAAGATTAAACCAAATAACCAATGATGATTGACAAAGGGGTGATTAGGATCGGTAAAAGAATAATAGTTTTTAAATAAAACTGAAAAATTTCCTGCTACCAGCTCGCGACCGTTGGCAATGTGTCTGCCAATATCTTGAGTGGTTAGATCTATAGGCCGAGCTAATAAAAAAGCATAAAACCCAAGCAGGAAAAGATAAAAAAAATGAACACGGCGAATTTTTATTCTGATTAAATACCCCGTCAGCTTGCTGCGGGGATCAAATATAATCAGAATGGGGGTTCTAAGGGGATTCCCCTTAGTGGAGCTTCGGGGTTTAATACCCCGTAAGCGACAGAGGAGCAGATCAAGCTGAAAGCCTGATCGCTGAGGAGTTAAACTCCTTAGAAAAGAGCGAAGCGATTTTAGCTGGAGCATGGCAAATTTAATATTAAATGTTTAAATTACTTTGCTTAAAATTTTTACCTAATTGTCTTTTTAAATCTCGTTCCTTGATTTTAGCTCTTTTTTCAAACAGTTTTTTACCTTTACCAGCTCCAATTTTGAGTTTAATTTTATTATTAACTAAAAAAAATTCTAGCGGCACAATGGTTAAGTGTTTGTTATCAATCTCATCAATTAATTGATGAAGTTCTTTTTTAGTCAGTAAGAGTTTGCGAGTTTTTTTGGGATCATAATCTTCCACCACAGCATATTGATAAGGATTGATTCTGGCATTAATAATCCAGGCTTCTTGATTTAGAATCTTAACATAAGCGCCTTCTAAACTGCCTTGTTTTAATCGTAAACTTTTAACCTCATGGCCCATTAAAACAATACCGGTATTCCAGGTTTTTTGAATCTCATAATTGAAATGAGCTTTGCGATTTTTGATTAATAACATAGCTCCCATATTCTATCAGTTTAGAGAAAAAAATTAATCTGGGAAGTTAGTTTGTTAACAACTTGAAAAGATGTTTGCCAGTGATAAGTTTGGTATTGATTTTAGTTAACTTGGAAATGAGTAATAGCAGAGTTATTCTAGATTAACGAGATAAAGAATAGAACCACTCACGGCATAAGCTTGAGTTTGATCTTGATTAACAACGAGTTGAGTGGCGCTGGCCAAAGAGGGGCTAGCAATCTGTTTAATAAACTCACCTTCTGGTGACAAAATCACTAGGCGTGATTTTTCAGGTTCAAGCACATAAAGAAACTCTGTACTAGAGTTAGCAAAAAGCTTAATTGAGCCACCAAATGGCTCTTCTAAGCCTGTGACATTAAACTCGGCTGGTTCGCCTCTTTCAAGTTTGATGATTGTGCCTTCACTATCAGTTAGCCAGATTCTGCCATCAATAGCAAAAGAAGTCACTTGATCAAATTTAATATTTTGTTTATTAATTAGCCAGCCAATCGGTTCTGAAAGTTCATTATTTTTTAAGATATAGCGAAAAATATTGCGTTTATCAGGGTTAAAAACATAGAGATAGGTTTCGAAAAAAGTAACAAAGTTAGCATCTCGATCAGAATCGCCTTCGCTTTTAAGCTCTTGTATGGCTTGAGTTTCAGTCGGGTCTAACTCAATGGTGTGAATGCCATTGCCTAAAATAAAAACTTGATTGTCAGACAGGGTAATATTTTTAGGTTGAATATTTTCGAGCTGATAACTCTCAGTTTGCTGAGTATTAAGATCCAGGGTTAAGACCTCTTTTTTTTCTTGATCTAGTAAGGCTAAGGTGCGAGTATTGATCGTAAGGTTAGAAATAATAAAGTTAGGAATGGCAGAAGTAGCGTCAAAAAAAACAGCCAGTTGAGAAACCTCCATCATGCCTGAAATTTCTTCATAAAATTGACGCGCTGTGGCTAGTCTTTTGTCAAATAAAGAGCGCGTGAATCTTTGATAAGCTAACTCTTTTTGTTGTTGGGCAATGATTTCAATGGCTGCAGCAGTTTTATCTCTGGCTAAAATAATGTCGCTCTCAACCACTTGTTTGGCTTCATCAAGTAAAACTGCAGCAGGAGCTAGCGACTGTTCTGCATTGAGTTTTTGCTGATTAATAGAGTTAAGAAAAAAAAATCCTCCGCCTGCTAGCAGGGCTAAAGCGACCACAATAATGAAAATTATTTTTAAGATTTTTTTAGAATTTTTAGTTTCTAAATAAACACTTTTGTTGGCAAAGAGAGCAATCATTTTTTTTGGTAAAGCTTGAATTGCAGTTAAGTTGAATATTTTGGGAAGTTTAAGTTGCTGGCTTTTGTTTGGTTTGAGAGTTGGTTCTAGTTCTAGCTCTATTTTTTGTTTTAACTCTGGCTCAAGATCAGGCGCTATGACTGTTTCACTGGTTTTTTTTTCTTGAAGAGTTTTTATTTTTAATTTTATTAATTGAAACTTTTTTTTCGCAACTTGACCTATATTTTTTAATACTGGCGTTAATTTTGCTCCAGTTTTTTTAGTTAAGTTAATTATAGGATCAAGACTAATCTTAATTTTGATGTCCTTATCGTTTTTTATTTTTTCATCAGTTGTTGGCGTATCAGTTATGGACAGATCTTGATTTAATTCTAGATCCTGTTTTGAATCGGTTATTTTTTGTAAAATTTGATCATCTTGAGAATTTGATAAAGTTTTCGTTTCAGTTTGCACTTCCAGCTCATTTTGATCAGGAGCATTACTATTTGTTATTTCTTTTTTTAATAAAGATTGAGTGACGATGGGACTGGCTGCTTTGTTGCGTAGCTGATTAAAATTAACATCTGTGGCTGATTGCAGTTTGAGTTTGAGTAAGCCGATGCTAGTTAAAGAACTGTCGATTAGTAATCTCATCTTCAGGTCCAGTTGAGCAGCAGTGGTTTCGCTATTAGAAGATTGTTGGAAAAGTTGACGCAATGATTGTTCAATCTGAGTTGATTGGGCTGTAAGTAAAACCAACTCATCATTGTCTTGGACTAAGCCTTGAATGATTTTTATTTCAGTGTCAGATTGCAAAGCTATACCTATTTTATTTTTTCTTTTAAGAATGATTTCTCCCTGATAGGTTGCTAAAACCATGACTTGCCCAGCAGTCTGTGTTTGAGTTTGGTTGTGCTTAGAGATTTGAGTATTACTGGAATTAGGGAGCCAGAGAAGTGCGAGCTGTAACTGGGCCTGTTGTTCTCTTAATTTGGTTAATAAATCAAGAATAAAGTTATGAAGTTGGCTCACTGATTCGAACTGAAATCTTTTAATTTCTTCTGCAACTTCTTGGCCTATATTTTTTGCATTATCGCCCTTGATTGCCAAAGAACAAATTAAATTTTGTTTGACAGCACTCAGCACTTGAGGACAGCCAGTTGCTAGCGGAGATCCGACGATGGAAACGAGCTCAGCTTTTATCATTCTGTGTCTATTTTAGCATTTTTGATTGCTTAAGACTATGTTGTGATGATTTTAGCACAATTTTAATTTTGATTTATATTTGATAAAAATTGATACACTAAAAAATTATTAACGAATTTAATTCTGGTCTGTGATTGACCAAGATGGCCGACGATCAAACAGAGCGGAATTTAAGTCAGCAGTTGCATCAAAAGCGATTA
>CAZTBN010000002.1:36310-43946 GCA_964611955.1 uncultured Pseudomonadales bacterium
GGCCGACGATCAAACAGAGCGGAATTTAAGTCAGCAGTTGCATCAAAAGCGATTAATGGTTGCCGTTGTGCTCGATATGAAGCCGCCACTCCAATCATGGCTGCATTATCTCCACATAATCTTTTTTCAAACGGTAACTGTAAAGATAAAGCATATGGTTTTAGAGCTTGGCGTATCATTTGCCTTAATTTAATATTGTTAGCCACACCACCACCTAACCAGATTTGAGTGAATTGAGCAGTGTTGCTCAGCGCTGATTTCATTTTGTTGTCAGCCAATAATTTATTTAATTTATCGCAAATGTGTTTAAACACCGTTGATTGAAATGACGCGGCAAAATCAACAATATCTACCTGATTGAGCGGACCTTGAGTTTCCAATTCTTGAATAGATCTGTGAGCAGCAGCTTTTAAACCGGAATAACTTAAATCAAAAGTTTTCGTGTTAGCTAGTGGCAATGGTAGCTGAAACCTATTGGGGTTGCCATGTTTGGCTAATTGTTCAATCACTGGAGCAGCAGGATAACCTAAACCCAAAATTCTACCGACTTTGTCCAGTGCTTCTCCAGCAGCATCATCAATAGTTTCACCTAAAATTTGATATTTACCCATTGCAGTCACAGCAATGAACTGGGAATGACCCCCAGAGATAACTAGTCCTAAAACAGGAAAACTAGCCTTGTGAGCGCAGTTTGTTTGTATAATAACCTCAGACCAGTGTTTGCTTAAAGTTGAGGAAATTTTTTGCTGAGTTTTTTTGGCAGCTAGGATTTTTTTAATGGGCAACTTTTTATTTTTAGGCACAGCCAGCACGGCTAACAAATGAGCCTCAATGTGATTGATAGCTAACAAAGGTTTGTGCCAAGTGCTCGCCATTTTCTGGGCAAAGTTAATGCCGATTTCTAAAGCAGGCGCTAAACCAGGACCAACCGTGACAGCAATGGCGTCAAGCATAGCTGGTGTAATTAAGGCTCTGGCCAAGGCTTGCTTAACCACTGGCTCAATTTTTTCCAGGTGGGCTTGGATAGCTATTGTCGGGTGAACCCCGCCATATGATTGATGTAAATTAACTTGTGAAGCAATTACGTTTGATAAAACCACCGGGCCTAAAGTCACAGCAGCTGAGGTTTCATCGCAGGAAGTATCGATGGCTAAAATTAATAAGGGTGGTGAGTTCATAGACTAGTTTTAAATAAGTTTGAGATAAGTTTAGTTTTCAATTAAGGTAATTTGTCTGTGATTATTTTTTAAAACTTCAATTTTAAGCAAAAGTTTTGGTTTGATAGTAGACAATAATGAAGTAGCTTGAGTCCACCATTCAATTGCCAAGATATTTTTTGGTTGGCATAACTGATCAATGGCTAAACTATGTAAATCTTGCGCAGCTGCTACTCTCCACAAATCTAAATGATAAAAATTACCTCGAACTTGATGCCGATTATATTGATATTCTTTCAAATAAGTATAAGTTGGCGAAGTGATTTTTGCTTCAATCTGCAGAAACTGGGCAATGCCTTTAGCAAAAATAGTTTTACCTGCTCCTAACTCTCCATCAAGTCCAATGATTAAGCCAGTTGTTTTCAACTGGGTCCAATATTTTAAGAGAATTTTTCCTGCCAATTCTTGAGTTTCTTGATTATTTTGACTGATAAAAACACTTATTCTAGGTTTTGCTTTAGCTGTTGTTGAATATTGTTCTCTGGTATCGCGCATGGTTAAAGGTGTTGAAAGGGTGGTATCAATAACTACGGAAGGTTCATTTTTGGGTAAAATACCAGCATCAATAATTAAATCGATCTGATTTTTTTGTTTTTGAGAAAGATTGTTGAGCAAATCTGCAATGGCATAAGGTCTTTTTTTACCTGAAGCATTGGCTGAGGTTGCCGTGATTGGTCGCTGCAACAGTTGAACCAGCTTTACAACCAACTCGTATTGAGGAATACGCACTCCAATGGTATTAAATTCTGAAGCCACCCCTGGAGCTAAATTGTTTTTACTTTGTGAAATTACAGTATAAGGACCTGGTAAAAACTGTTGATAAAGATTTTTGGCTTGCTGATTAATCTCAACATATGAACTCGCCATTTTCCGATCGCTGACAGCAATAGATAAAGGCTTGCCCTCACGTTTGGTTTTATAAGATAAAAGTTTTTGTACAGCTTGTGGATTAGTGGCATCAACTCCTGCTCCATAAACAGTTTCAGTCGGATAAATGATTAATCCGCCCTTTTGTAAACAGGCCACAGCTTGCGCTAGAACTGTTGTTTGATTGTTGGTAGTGAGTTTAATGATTTTCATAAATGGCTAGAGGTTGTATTTTATCATCTGGCACTTAAATTATGAATCGAGATCAGAGTTTGCCCATGATATAACCTTAGCCAAGGTTGTTGTTAAAAAAACAAAGGAGTGCCAGGGAATTTATCTTTGTGTCAAATTTTTAATATCCTGCTATAATCACTTCAAGCATGAAAACAAAATCAAGATCACAGCGTAACATGCAATTTTTAAATGACTCTCTGGAGTTGAATAATCTTGATCAAGAAGTAAAGTTTGATCTTTATCTTCAATCTCGAAAAGTCAAGCAAATTACTGCTGCTTTGGACAAAATTTATTTTTCTTCTCAAGGAAAAGAGTTTAAGTGGCTTAAACAAAATCCAAATTTTATTAATGAATTAGTTGATCAGTTGCTCAATGATTCTTTGGTAGTTTTAGATGGTATTAATTTGGATGGAGAATCGATTGAGTTATCAATGAAATTGATGAACGATATTAAACAGGCTTTAGGTGTGGTGCAACAGATTACTCAACACGATCACGATCAAATTAATTAAATTATTTATCGAGTTGCTGGCCTTTTTTTACATCAATAATTTCCTGCCAAATTCTTATTGACAAAATATTAGCAGTTAGGTACGATAACTGCTAAGGTAGATTTATTTAATCAACCTTTAGTAAAAATCTCAAAATTGTATCGATTACTATTAATTATTCAGAAAGGAATAACCAATGAAAGCTATTAAAACCTCTCAACTTAAGCCTAATAATGGCTATGTCTTAGTCGAGCCAGCCAAAGTAGAAACAAAAACTAAATCAGGCATTTATCTTCCAGAATCACAAGATGACAAACCTCAACAAGGCGTAGTTTTAGCTTGCGGTGGCAGTATTTGGGAAAGCGGTACTAAAGAACTTAAATGTCCAGTTAAAAAAGGCGATGTGGTGATTTATAAAAAATGGGGTGGTAACGATTTTAAGATTGACGAGATTGAGTATCAGTTTTTAAAGTTTGATGATATTTTGGCAGCTGTGGAAAAATAAGTTGCTTGGTAAAAATTAAAAAATTGTAAATTATTAAATATCAAGGAAATCATATATGGCAAAACAACTCTTATTTGGCGATGAAGCCAGACAAAAAATGTTGATCGGCATTAATAAATTAGCAGATGCAGTGACTAAGACACTCGGTCCAAAAGGTCGTAATGTTGCTCTTGATCGATCTTGGGGAGCTCCGAATGTTGTTCATGATGGTGTGACTGTGGCTAAAGAGATTGAACTTGAAGATAAATTTGAAAATATGGGGGCTGCTTTGGTTAAAGAAGCTGCTTCCCAAACCAATGATGTAGCTGGAGATGGTACCACAACCGCTACCTTGCTAGCTCAAAAAATGAGCAGTACTGGTATGAAATATGTCACTGCTGGTACTAACCCAATGATAATGAAACGTGGTATTGATCGCGCGGTTGAGGCTATTGTGACTGAAATACATAAATTAGCTAAACCAGTTAAACAGGCTGAATGGAGAAAAGTAGCTACTATCTCTGCTCAGAATGAAGAAATCGGCGAAAAGATTGCTGAGGCTTTGAAATTAGTTGGTAAAGATGGTGTGGTTGAGGTCGAAGAAGGCAAGACCATGGAGATCACCATTGATCACAAAGAAGGTATGGAGTTTGATAAGGGTTATGCCTCTCCTTATTTTGTCACTGATTCTGATAATATGGAAGCAGTGATGGATAGTCCTTACATCTTAATTACTGATCAAAAAATTTCTAGTATTAAGGATGTTCTGCCTCTATTGGAAAAAGTAGTTAATGCTGGCAAATCTTTAGTGATTATTGCTGATGATATTGAAGGCGAAGCCTTGACCACTTTAGTAGTTAATAAACTACGTGGTACTTTTAAGGCCTTAGCTATCAAAGCTCCTGGTTTTGGTGACAGACGTAAAGAAATGTTAGAAGATATCGCGGTCTTAACAGGCGGCAATATCATCACCACAGAAATGGGCAAAAAATTAGAAGATGCTGATCTAGAAGATTTAGGTCAAGCAGATACAGTGAGAGCTTCCAAAGACACCACTCGTATTGTCGGCGGTAAAGGTACTCAAACTGATATTGATGCCAGAGTAGCACAGATTGATGCTCAAATAGAGCAGTCAACCTCTGATTTTGATACGGAAAAATTGCAAGAACGCAAAGCCAAATTAACCGGTGGTGTGGCAGTGATCCAAGTTGGTGCTAACACTGAAGTAGAGATGAAAAATCTCCAAGAAAGAGTTAAAGATGCTAAAGAGGCTACCAAAGCAGCCATTGAAGAAGGTATTATTCCTGGAGGTGGTGTGACTTATGTTCAAGCTGCCAAGGTTTTGGCAACTCTTAAGACTGATAATGAAGATGAAAAAACTGGAGTTGAGTTAGTTAACTCGGTTTTAGCAGAACCAATTAGAATGTTGGCCACCAATTCAGGCGTTGATGCTGGTTGGGTCTTGGGTCAGATTAAAGCTAAAGATGATCCTAATTGGGGCTTTAATGCTTTAACCAACCAGTTTGAGGATTTACAGAAAGCTGGTGTGATTGAACCTGCTAAAGTGGCGATTGCTGCTTTACAAAACGCAGCTTCTGTAGCTTCAATGATTCTTACCACTGAGTGTTTGGTGACTGATGCACCGGAAGAGAAATCAGAACCTCAAATGCCAGCCGGAGGCGGTATGGGTGGGATGATGTAAAGTTAAAGTAGTTTGTAATTTGGATATAACGCGAATAAAAAACAGGGGCCAAGTTTGGTCCCTGTTTTGGTTTAACTTTCTCTAAAAAATTAAAATTGTAGCAGGGGTGAGATTCGAACTCACGACCTTCGGTTTATGAATCCGATGCTCTAACCAACTGAGCTACCCTGCCTCGATTATCAATAAAGAATTATACCAGATATAAATTTTAAAAAAATAAGAAATCTGGTATTGTTATGATTTGGACTTTTTAAGAGTTTTATATATGGCTAAATTTAAACTTAATAAACTCCAGTTATAAAAAAAATCTTCTAAAGGAATATTAAAAATTCTTATTCCCCAGATTTGTTGTGCTTGGTAAATAACCACAGGTATGCCAGTGAGCAAACCATTTACTATTAAAAAAGGCAAATAACAAATGGCTATCCAGAGCCAATAGTTTTGAGATGACAATATTTTTTCTTTAAAATTTTGTATAAGCAGTAACGTCAAACTCAACCAAATAAACAACACCACTGTATAGGTTTGCTGTCTAAATAATATTGCCATTAAAACACAAGCTAGTGCTATAAAATTAAAAACTCGATCAGCAATAATTATTTTTTTATCAATAATAAATTTTTGTATAATTTCGTAAATTAACAAACAACAAAATGGAATCACTAAAAAAAATAATAGTTCTTCAATAGGCATGCCAGCAATAAAAATATGACTCACTTTTTGAGAGTTAAACTCCCAGATTTTATTTTTGCTAAACAGGCTATCCCAAATTAAAAAGGGTATGCCAGTAATAACACTAGTTATCAGTACCTGTTTAAAATTTTTATAAAATTTAATTTTTGGATGAAATGAAGCCAAGAAGGGAATGCTGATGCTAGCTAATAGTATTAATCCGTAAGTACTCATATTTTTAAAAAAGTTTTTTTACCATTTTATCAACAATCATGGCTGAGATTATGCTAGTAGGCACCCCGACACCTGGATTGGTATTTTGTCCTGCATAAAATAGATTTTTAACTTTTTTGCTTCTATTTTTAGGACGAAATAAAGCTGTTTGTTTTAAAGTGTGAGCCAGTCCGAAAGCACAACCCTTGAGTGAATGATATTCAGTGATAAAATCTTGATGAGCAAAAATACGTTTAACTGCAATATTGCTGTGCAAATCATTGTCTGTAAGTTGCTCAAGATGTTTAATAATTTGTTGACTAAATTTTGTTCTTGTGGTTGCATCGTCCTTTAACCCAGCCGCCACCGGCACTAAAATCATTAAAGCATCACCATTTTTAGGGCAAAGAGAGCGATCGCTTATTGAAGGAACATGCACGTAATAAGAAGGCTCTTCAGGCCATTGCTGTTTAGTATAAACTGCTTCAAAACCTTTTTCCCAACTATCATTAAAATATAAGTTATGATGATCAAAGTTTTTCACTCTGTTTTTAGTGCCGAGATAAATAATAAAAGCTGAGGGCGAGGTAATGGCAGTTTGCCAGTATGAATTTTTGTATTGTCGCCATTGTTGATCTAGCAACCGCGTCTCAGTCCACCAGTAATCAGCTCCACTGACTACAATGTCGGCTGGGTAAGTATTATTTTTCGTTTGAACGAGATTGGCTTTGCCATTGGTAACTTGTATTTTTACTACTTCTTGATTGAGTTTAATTGCGACTCCTTGTTCATGAGCCAAGGTAGCTAACATCTCAAAAATTTTAACCATACCACCTTGAGGGTACCAAATACCTAAATTAAAGTCAGTATGGCTAATAAGTCGATAAAAAGCTGGAGTAATATAAGGGCTGCCTCCTAAAAAAACTGTGGTAAACTCGATTATTTTTTGTAGATCTGGATTTTTAAAAAATCTAGCGACGTATTGATGCAGATTTTGAAAAAATTTTGCTTGATATAAATAAGGAAGTAATTCAGGTTTCGCAAGCTCGAGTAAATTATCATAATCAAAATAAACCAACTCTTCCATGGCTCGATCATAAATTTGTTTAGATTCTTGTAAATATTGATTAAGTTTTTGTCCAGCACCTGTCTCGATTTTTTCAAAAGTTTTAATATTTTGGTGAAGTTTGGCAACAATGTTAAAACTACGATTTTGATCAAAAAAAACCTTGTAATGAACTGGCAGTCTTAATAACTCATAATAATCGCTGACTTTTTTATTAAAGTTAAGTAAAAATTTATCAAAAATTTCAGGCATCATGTACCAAGATGGCCCCATGTCAAATTTGTAGCCATTTTTTTCCCACTGCCTGCCCCTACCTCCAGTTGAGGAATTTTTTTCCAAAACCGTAACTTCATATCCTTGTTTGGCTAATAAATTTGCAGAGGCTAAGCCTGCCACGCCTGCCCCGATGACAACTGCTTTTTTCATAAATTAAAATTACATTATTATTTTAGTATATCTGCAATTTTTTTGTATTGAAAAGGACAAAACTGTTTGAGAGATTGATGATCTATTTAAGTAAGCTTGCATTGAGTATAAAACAAAAAAATATTTAATAGGTGTGTGACCTATATTTTCTTGACTTTATCAGGCTGATTGCCTATAATGACTTTCTTACTATCGCGGGATAGTGTACGGTGCACGCGAGGCTCATAATCTTGCAGGCTAGGTTCGACTCCTAGTCCCGCAACA
>CAZTBN010000002.1:44046-66305 GCA_964611955.1 uncultured Pseudomonadales bacterium
GTGCACGCGAGGCTCATAATCTTGCAGGCTAGGTTCGACTCCTAGTCCCGCAACACTTAAAAAAATAGACGGCTTTGGCCGTCTATTTTTATTGATTTTTTATTAACTGTACATTCATTTATCCTCAGTTTATTCTTGTTCCTGGTCTCGCCAGGCATTTACTATCTCTGTATCATAATCTTCAAGCAATAGTGTCAGTATATGAGACTTATTATATCCTTGTTGATCAAATATGTTAGCTTTTTTTGCCACTTCTTGTATTTTTGAAATGGGTATATTTGGTTCTGTATCTTTTATTAGAGTCATTTTTTTAATAATAATTTTTATTATTTTCCCCAACTCCTCCAATTCACTTACTATGGCAAAGAGATTGAGCGGACAGTAAGTCTTTGAGTTAGATATGATTTTATCACAAACATCTGGAGTACTGCAAAAATTCATCAACTCTCACTTTTTTCTACTGTATAATTAAATTCTCAATGAAATTAATTTTTAAATTTTTAATTATTGTCGTTTTAAGTTTTCTATTTTTTTTCAAGCTCGATTTTACTGCTTTAACTAGTTACGATGAGGCTTGGTATGCTGATATTTCTAGAAATCTTGCTCGCACTAAAAATCCCTTTGAGTTAAGTTTTAATTATTCCCGATTTACTGATCATCCTCCTTTAGGTTTTATGCTGATGTTAGTTCCGCCTTTATTTATTGCCAATCAAGAACTGGCTGCTAGAATTGTGCCAGCGTTTTTGGGCATGCTCTCAATTGTTCTGATTTATTTATCTGGAAAAAAAATTTCCGGACCTTTTGTTGGATTAGGTGCAGGAGCGATTTTACTTTCTAGTATGTGGTTTATGCTCAGAGCTAGATCTGGTAATTTAGATATTATTTTTTTGTTCGGGCTGATGCTGTCTTTTTACGGCCTGTTAAAACTTAAAGAAAGTCAAAAGTATTTATATCTGGCCACGCTTGGTTTTATTTTTGCTTTTTTAACTAAGACTTTGCTTGGAGCCGGCTTACTGCCGGTCTTTATTTATAGCTTCTGGAAAAATAGACATATACTGAAGCGCTCAACTATATTAGCTAATTTGATTCTAGTTTTAGTTTTAATTACTCCTTGGTATCTTTACAATCAGCTAGTTGACTCAAATTTTTTATATCATCATTTTATTGAAATTGGTGTTAGAGGAGAGAGCAATGCTTTTCAACCCTCTGCGCTAAAAACTTCCTTTTTATATTTGCAGATCGGTATTGGTAAATGGTATAAATTATTTTTTGCTTCTATTATTTTGTCAGGCTTTATCTGGTTTAAAAGTAAAATAGATCGAGAAAAGTTAATCATGATTTATTTAGTTTTACTTGGTTTTGCGCTACCACTTTTATTTTCTTCTCAAGTAGAAGTTTGGCATTTAATTCCTGTTTATTTTCCGATAGCCTTGTTAATTGCTTTTGTCTTGATTAGAACCGCCCAGTTATGCCAAAATAAACTTAAATATTTGCCGTTACTAATTACGTTTTTCATCCTATCACTGTCAGCCTGGCAATTTTATGCATTTTCCAACTTAATTTATCCTCAAACTAGGGAGTTTAGCAGTGAGAAAGACATTGCTCAAAAAGCTTCAGCATATCCTTCGATACATTTAATGAGCTATTTTTATCCGGCTGCAGTTTACTATTCTGGCAGTAAAGTTATTCCTGTCTGGTTTTCAGAAAATTCTTATCAGGAAATGCAGAGCTTATTAAACGGGGTTAATGTTTTTATTATTGATCAGCAACTTTTTCAAGATTTGGAGCGAGACAAAATTCCTTTTTCCGTGATCTATAATAATGAACAGTATTATTTAATCAAATAATTTAAGTCCTTATAAATATTTATCTATTACATATTTTTACCAAAGAATAGCTCCTTCCATTGTGCCAAAGGAGTCTTTTTAGTAGCTGTTTCTACAGTTTCTACTGGTTCTTCAATATCTGGAAGCTTTATAATGAGCTCGTTTTCTTTTTGCATTAATAGCTCGCTACGAGTCAGTTTTTCTTCAGCAATCGGTCTTTGTGATTTTTCCAATAAGATTTGATTGGCTTGTAAATCAGTTTCTACTTGAGTTACTTCTTGTTGAATGGCTTTTAAATTTTCTTGACTGATGGTAAGCCTATTTAATTTGCTTTTTAAATTAAAAATAATGATGAGCGCAACAATGGTGATAGCAACTACAAAAAAAGGATGATATAATATTTTTTTCATAAAATTGACGAAATCCCAAACTGCTCTGGAAAATTTTGCATTTTGTGTTATTATAAGACCTATTGTTTTTATCTTATAATGTTTTTTTTATTGCTTATATAAATTAGCAAAAAAATTGACTAAGATAATTGAATTTTATCAGATTTATTCTGATTTAACATTTTGCAGTTTACTGCGATATATTAATAAATCAGAATGAGGTTCTAAGGGGGGACTCCCCCTAGCAGAGCTTAACTTTAACTTAAATACGATTTTTTAAAGGAACGAGAATGTCTTTGACCTTAGACCAAGCACAACAACACTATCAACAACACCTAGAATCAAACGGTAAGGCTAGTGCTACGGTTGTGGCTTATGTTAAAGACGTGGAACAGCTCATTGAATATGCTACCAATCAAGAAAAAAATACTATTGAAGAAGTTAATTACGAAGACATCAGCCAATTTAAAGAGCTACTCAAGAGCAGACGTTATGCCAACAAGTCTATTTCTAGAAAAATAAACTCCATCAAATCATTTTTTAGATATTTAGAAAATGAGGGTTTAATTGACGCCAGCCCTGCTCAAGAAATTAGTCACCCTAAGTTAGATCAGCTACCTCCAAGATTTTTACAAAAAATAGAATATCGTGCTCTGAGAGATACTTGTCGCTCAGATGCTAGAATCTTCGCGATTGTGGAACTGTTATTGCAAACAGGCATGCGCATTAGTGAGCTAGCTAACTTAAAAATGGAAGATGTCGATTTAGAAAGAGGCGTAATCTATATTCAAGCATACAAAAGCAGGGGTTCTCGTCGAGTGCCTTTAAATAAAGCTGCTAAACAAGCTTTAATGGATTACTTAAAAGTCAGACCTAAAGCTAAAGAAAAAACTATTTTTTTAACTAAAACTTGTCGTCCTTTTTTAGTGCGCAATGTGCGCGCTGCTATTAATCGTTACTTTAAGTTATCTGGTATTCAAGATGCAATTGTGAATGATTTACGCAATACTTTTATTGTTGAGCAATTAAAAGCAGGCACTCCTTTAGTTTATGTTTCCCAGCTAGTGGGACATAAACGCATTACTACTACGGAAAAATATTTGGCTTTAATTGATAATCGACAAGAAATGGCTCCTGAAGTTGAAATTGAAGAGTTATAAACTTAATGTGCGTTTAGTGTCGTTGCAATTAATTTAAGAGTATCTCCAACTTTCCTATTTGAATCTGCTAAAATAAACTTTATTCTGATTTAAGTTTTTATTATTGATTATTTTTTAAATATGTCGCAAACCAAACGTGTTTTTTCCGGTACTAGAGCTACAGGCCGATTACATTTAGGTAATTATCTGGGTGCAGTTAAAGGTTATATCGAGCTACAAAATAATCCTGATTATGATTGTATTTATATGGCTGTGGACCTGCACACCATTACTACTCCTTACAATCCCAAAACTTTAGCTCAAGCAACTAAAGAAATTATCCTAGATTATTTAGCAGCTGGCCTAGATCCAGATAAAGCTATTATTACCGCTCAATCGCTGGTGCCCCAACATGCCTATTTAGCCTTTTTATTTTCATCAGTGATGACTGTGGCTAGAATGCAACATTTACCCACTTTTAAAGATAAAGCAGCCCAATATCCTGATGATGTGACTATGGCTTTACTTAACTACCCAGTGTTGATGGCAGCTGACATTTTGCTTTATAGAGCAGAATTAGTGCCGGTTGGGATTGATCAGGAACCACATATTGAAATAGCTCGAGAAGTAGCGCGCAAGATGAATCAAGATTTTGGTACCCAGTTTCCAGAGCCACAACGCTTTGTCACTGCCGGAGAATATGTTCCTTCTTTAAAAGGCACAGGTAAAATGAGTAAATCAGTTAAAGATAGTTTTATTAATTTAAATGATGATTTAGCTACTATTACGCGTAAGTTAGCTTCTACTCCAACTGATAGCGGTAAAGGCAAAATTGTTCTTTTGCCTAAAACTAAAGATGCCAAAACCAGTGTTAATAATGAGCAGTTTATTGATCAGCAAACCGATCAAGAATCTGCTGGCGTAGCTAGTTTATTACAGTTTGTAAAACTGTTTGAAGGCGAGCAAAAAGCTAGCCACTATAAAGAGTTGTATCAAGGAGCAGGGATTAAATATGCGCAATTAAAACAAGAGTTGGCTCAAGCAATTTATCAAGATTTAGAGCCGATGCAAGTTAAAAGAAAAGCTTTAGAAGCTCAGCCTGAATATATCGATCAAGTGATCGCTCAAGGTGCAGCCAAAGCGCGCGCTATAGCAGATGAAACTTTGACTGATGTCAAAACTAAAATGGGCTTAAATCTGACTGTTAAGTAGTCAATTAAGCAGTAAGCGCACTTTAGCCAATTTTTGGCGAAACTCCAGTTTTAAGCTCATGTTACAATATGACTCTATTCTGATTTACTTTTATTTGAATAGATGACTTATTATTAATTTAATTAATTTCAGAAAGTTTTTAATTCATAATGGCAAAAAAATCACAGCCCACTAAACAAACATCAAGCAAAACTAAACAGGAAGAGTTACTGAAAAAGAAAGTTCAGATGTTGAGAGACTCGATGCAAAAACATAATTTAAACCTAAAAAACTCGGTAAAATCTGGACCAGTGCCTCAGCCTGATCAGAAAAAAAATCCCAGCAACATCAAACAACTCGAATTTAAAATTGATTTAAATCAGTTGTTTAAAAAAGGATTTGTTTACATCATTATTTTATTTTTATTTTTGCCTTTTTTTCTGTCTTTATTTAGCAATCAAACTGAGACCATTAGCTTAAGTCAAGCTGTTAGAGATATTAAAGATGAAAAAGTAGATAAAATTCAGGTCGCAGGTAATGAGCTACGCGTATTTTACAAAGATGAACAAAAGAAAATTGCTTTAAAAGAAACAGGTCAAGAAGCCTTAACTGTTTTAAGTTCTGCTGGACTTGATATTGCTCAAGTTGATTTGACAGTTGAAGATGCCAGTTTGGGTCAAATGTTGTGGGAAATAATTTTAAATTTATTACCATTATTGGCTGTGGTGATTATTTTTGCTTTAATTATGCGTCAAGCTCGAGGAGCCCAAGATGGTTTAATGGGCTTTACCCAAAGCAAGGCTAAAATTTTCATTAAAGGTAAACAAGATGTTAAGTTTGATGATGTGGGTGGTATGGATGAATCTAAAGAAGAGTTGCGCGAAATTGTTGATTTTTTAAAGAATCCTAAAAAATATACTAAAGTTGGCGCCCGTACTCCCAAAGGTGTGCTGCTAGTTGGCCCTTCTGGAACAGGAAAAACTTTATTAGCTCGAGCAGTTGCTGGTGAAGCTAATGTTCAGTTTTTATCAATTGCTGGCTCAGAATTTATGGAGATGCTGGTAGGAGTTGGTGCTTCAAGAGTGAGAGATTTATTTGATACTGCTAAAAAAATAGCTCCTTCAATTATTTTTATTGATGAGATTGATGCTATTGGTCGCACTAGAGGTTCGAGTTATGCTGGCGGCCATAATGAGCGTGAGCAAACTTTAAATCAAATTTTGGTTGAGATGGATGGTTTTGAGGCTAATGAAAATGTGATTGTCATGGCTGCTACTAATCGTGGCGAACTATTAGATTCAGCCTTAATTAGACCAGGTCGTTTTGATCGCCGAGTGCAAGTAAACCTACCTGATTTGGAAGAAAGAAAAAATATTATTAGCATTCATGCTAAGGGTAAGCCTTTATCTAAAACTGTTAGTTTTGAAAGCATTGCTAAAAGCACAGTTGGTTTTTCCGGCGCTGATATTGAAAATATGCTGAATGAAGCTGCTATTACTATTGCTCGAGAAAATAGAACCGAGATTGTGATGAATGATATTGAAGAAGCATCTTTAAAAGTAAAACTAGGTCCAAGCAAGAAAAGATTGCAGGATAAATTAGAACGCAAAATGACTGCTTATCATGAAGCTGGTCACGCTATTTTGGCTCACGTCCAGCCATTTTCAGATCCAGTCCATCGTATTTCGATTGTTTCTCGTGGTCGAGCTTTGGGTTTCACCTTTACTCCTCCAGAAAAAGATAAATTACAAACTACTCAATCAGAATTAGAAGGTAAAATCGTTGAGATGTTGGGTGGTCGTGCTGCTGAAAAAATTATTTTTAACGAATTAACAGTTGGAGCCAGTAATGATATTGATCGCGCTACTCGCATCGCCAGAGCCATGGTGGTGGAGTACGGCATGAGCGAGTTAGGTCCGATGAACTATGGTCCTCAATATGAAAATGAAGATTATGACAAAATGTGGGGTGAGGCTTCTCGAATTTCAGATCAGCTCCAAGAAAAAGTTGATGATCAAATTCAGAAAATTATTGCTCAAGCCTTAAAAAAGAGTGAAACCTTATTAAAGAAATATGAAAAAGAGTTAACTAAAGTGGCTGAAAGATTGTTGGAAATAGAAACACTTGATGGCGCAGAGTTTGCTCGCATGATGGACTTTAAGAAAATTAAGTAGTTAAAAATGATAAGCTGATGTGGAAAAATCGGAAGTTCAGCAAAACTTTATTAATAGCTTGAATCAATACCTATGCCCAAGCGACCAGTTTTTCTGCTTATTGATGGTCATGCTGTGATTTATCGGGCCTTTTATGCTCTGCCCAAATTAACCGATCCCAAAGGAAGAGTAGTTAACGCTGTTTATGGTTTTACTCGTATCTTGTTAGCTGCCATTAATGAATTTGAGCCCAAATATTTAGCTGTTACTTTTGATCATCGTAAACCCACTTTTCGTCATAAAGAATTTAAGGATTATAAGGCTCAGCGTCCAGAAATGCCCGATGATCTTAAACCCCAAATTCCCTTAGTTAAAGAAATTGTGACGGTGCTTAATATTCCTCAATTTGAGATTGAAGGTTATGAAGCTGATGATTTAATTGGGACTTTAAGTTATAAGTTGGATCACAATCCTAAAGAATTAAAAGCAGATGAAAATTTATTATCTATTGTGGTCACTGGCGACAAAGATTTGTTGCAGTTAGTTGATGATAATACTCATGTCTGGCTACCTGGTAGAGGCAAAAAAGGTGATCTTGAATATGATCGCGCTCAAGTTAAAGCTGATTTAAATATTTATCCTGAACAAGTGGTTGATATGAAGGCTTTAATGGGTGACTCTTCAGATAATATTCCTGGCATTAAAGGTATTGGTAAAAAAACAGCAGCTAGCTTGATCAATGAGTTTGGTAGTCTTGATAATATTTTTCAAGCAGTTGCTAAAATTGAAGCTAAACAAGCAGACCAGAGTGGTTTATTAAAAGGGGCTGTCCTGGAAAAATTAAGAACTGGCAAAGAATCAGCTTATTTAAGTCAAATGCTGGCTAAAATAGAACTAGATGTGCCTCTAAAAATAAATTTGCCTCAATGCCAGGTTGAAAGTTATGATAAAGCTAAAGTAGTAGAATTGTTTAAACAGTATGATTTTAATTCTTTAATTGGGCAGTTGCCTGGAGATCAGCTGGAAACAGATATTCAGGAAGCATTATTTTAATTTATTCTGAGTAATGTACCTCTTGCTAAGTGAGAAAAAACGCCTCAGGAGTGAAACTCCTGAGAAAAGAGCGAAGTGAATTTATGAATATGAACCAAGAACCATCAAATTTTAAAGTTGCCTTAGTCCATGATTTTTTGCGTGAGTACGGAGGAGCAGAGCGAGTTTTAGAAGTTTTGCATAGTCTGTTCCCGCAAGCACCGGTTTATGTGGCTTTTTGTGATCAAAAAGCATTGGGTTCTTATTGGTCTCGTTTTCAAACTTGGACTATTATTCCAACTTGGTTTGCCAAAATTCCTTTTCATAAAAAATTATATTCACCTTTGCGTTGGTTAGCTCCTCAAGCTTTTGCCGATCTAGATTTGTCAGCTTATGATTTAGTCATTTCTTCTTCTAATGCTTTTGAGGCTAAAGCCGTTACAATCAATAAAAATAAGCAAGCTCATCTGTGTTACTGTCACACTCCGCCCAGAGCTTTGTATGGCTATTCCACTATGTCTGCTTGGAAAAAAAATTTTGTGATCAGGTTTTTTGGGCAATTAATTAATCACTACATGAGAGTGGTAGATTTTAAACATGCTCAAGAGGTAGATCAGTTTATTGCTAACTCTAAAGAAACTCAGCGCAGAATTAAAAAGTTTTACCGTCGGGACTCGGTGGTTATTTATCCTCCGGTCAGTCTGCCCATGAGTAATCAAGAGTTACTTAACTTAAAACAAAAATCTGCTCAAGATTATTATTTTTATATAGGTAGATTGGGTTTGCAAAAACATCCAGAACTAGCGATCCAAGCTTGCATTAAACTGGGAGTGAAGTTAAAAATTGCTGGGACTGGGCCAATGTTGGCACAGTTACAAGAATTAGTAGGGCCCAACAGCAACATTGAATTTCTGGGAGCGGTTGATGATCTACAGTTAGCTAAACTTTATGCTGAGGCTAAAGCCTTACTTTATCCAGTTGAAGATGAAGATTTTGGCATTGTGCCAGTGGAATCTTTATTGGCTGGTACGCCAGTGATTGCTCATCGTTCTGGTAATTTAGTTTATTCAGTTACAGAAGGCAAAACTGGTTTATTTTTTGAGCAACTGACTGTGGAAGCTTTGGTAACAGCGATGCAAAAAATAGATAAACAAAAGTTTTCTGCTCAAACTATTCAAGCCAGCGCTCAACAATATTCGCAAGAAAATTTTGAAAAAAGTTTACTGAGTTTAATCCAGAAAAAAATGAAAGCTCTTAAAAATAATCGCTAATTATTTTTAATTAATTCTCCATAAACAATCGCATTGGCTAGCATTAATATTTCTGCTCGATATTTGTCTTCACTAATAATGGCACTAATATGTTGCGTTTTGCCATCTAGATACTCTAACTGCAAAGTATAAGTTCCTGGGCTGAGATTAATAAAAGTGACAGGTACTAACTCAGTGTGATTAAAGTATTGGTCATAATTAACCATAATAAATTCTGGATTGCCCCGATCATTGCGAGCTGCCAAAGCTTTGACCCAACTGCCTTGTCCAGTTAAATAAAGTTGCTGATTGCCAATTTTATCCAAGAATAACAAACTATAATAACGGGGCTTGGGTTGAGAACCAAACTCTTGATGGGTGAGTAAGCCCCATCTACCCCAATAAGTTTGATTATTCGGATCTTTACCATCTTGGATCTCAAAAATAAAAGCACGATCAACTAGTTGATTAAAAGTAATAGCACCTGCTATGGTGTGAGTAGCTCCAAAAGTTGAATCATAGGCAGGATTTAATTCGCTATCCAGTCCCCATTCAGTAACATGAAGTTCCAGCTGATTAATGAGATGAGGATAGCGAGCGATCCAAGCTTTAATGTTAATTAAATCTTTTTCAAAACTATCAACATCAAGATCGTAGTGATGCCAGGAAAAAAAATCAAACTTTAATTTATTATTTAAAGTATGTTTCACTAAGGCATTGAACCAATTTTTATATAAAGCAGTAGTGCCTGCTCCTCCTAAATAAAACTGCGTGACATTGGGATTTTGTTCTGCATCACGAGCAGCCAGTGCAGAATAAGTGTACAGGGTGAGATAATTTTTAGAACCATAATAATTCCAGTTGCCAAATAAATCAGGTTCATTCCAAACTTCATAATAAACATCGCTAATTTGAAGCGTACCAGAAATATGCTCAATCGTTTTTTGCACCGTTAACTGCCAATCTGTCCAGTGTTGCGGAGCATCAACAATATCGCTTTTAGAAATTACTGGAGGCATGTAGCTTAAACAAATATAGGGTTTGGCTCCGGTAGCTAAAATATCATTTAAAATCAGGTCTAATTTCGAAAAATTGAAGGTAATATTTCCTGGGGAGCCTTGCACAATATCATAAAAGTCATAAATATGATCTAAGCGAATATATTGAGGATTTAAGGCTCTGACTCGATTGCTAATCTGAGTCATACGCCAACTATGACTTTCTCCGCCTTGAGCTAAATTTTGCCAAGAACGATTCATTGGTCCGGCAATTAATTGAGTATCGATAATTATTTCGGCTGATCTACCAGTTGCTTGAGAAATGACCTGTTTCACTTTATCTAATTGAAACACCGCCACCATGATTACAGCTGAGGTGAGAAAAAAGAATAAGCCACTCAGGTAGGTTTTTGTTTTACGATTTTGTGGATAATTCATGAATAGAAATTGTTTCTTATTGCTTAAGATACTAGTTTTAGTTTATAGTAGAAGCATTGCTTAAAACAAGCAGTGACTCATTATTTAATAATATATTAATTTCTATTCATGAAAAAATTCCTCAATCTGCCCATTTTTCTGTTTGCTTTTTTTACTTTTTTTTCAATTTCTCATGTTATGGCAGCGCCTAGCCTGGCTGCTAAATTTATTCTTACTCCTAGCAGTGGCACCATCACCGGACCAACTAATATTGCTCTGACCATTAATTCAGAAGCAAAAACTATTGATTCTGCTGCTGCTGTAATCGTATTTGATGTTTCAAAAGTTAAAATTACTCAAGTTACTAAGGGTAATGCCAATGCTTTTGCCGAACTGAGTCAAGATACTAGTACTGCAGGAGAAATAACCTTAACAGGTACTTCATCTTTGGGAGATCTAACTGGACTAACTGGAATTATCAACTTAGCCACTCTCACCATTGAACCCCTAGTTACTTCAGGTACATTTACTCTTAGTTATAGATGTAGTTCTACTCAGAGTGATGATTCTAATATTGTCGAGTTAAATGGTTCTAACTTAATTTCAACTGATGCTCAATGTGCCTTGAATGTACCCGGAAGTTATACTGCAGGTGTTGCCACTAGCAATCCAGCACCAACCACTGCACCAACTAACACGACTTCAACTACAACTACCAATACAACCACAACCGGTAGTCAGCCAGCTGCACCAGAAACTCTACCAGAAGCAGGCTTTAAAGATTGGTTAAAATGGTTAACATCAGGTTTAGCATTGTTAGGTATAGGTTTATTATTACTTTAGTAAATTTGATAAACATTAGTCGTCTATGACTTTAGATCAGAAAAATTCATTAGCTGATGATAGTGTTGAATCGAAGCAAAAACTTAACACCACAGTTTCTTCTCAAGTGTTTTCCTCAACCAAATTTAAAAAACTTTATTTACCCATTGTGCTGTTAATTTTGGTCCTGGTTGGAATAGGCGTAATTTATTATTTTATTAATCAGGATCGAGTCGGTGATGTCAGAAATAAAGCTTATGAATCAGAACAGAAGGCAGAAGTATCACAGTTTTTAGCTGCCAATAATGAGACAGAATTCCAAACACAACACAATAAGCCGGACAGATTGCCTAATGTTATTCTTGTTAAAACCAAGCGTGAAGCTGACGTGCAAGTTCTTAGTGCCCAAAAAGCACAAGTTTTTAATGTTTCTTTAAATAAGGCAAATTTAAATTCCGCTGCAACCACTAGCGAGTCAGATTCAGCTGACTCCTTTTCCTTAGCCACTGCTCAAATTAAAGTCTCAAACATGTCTAGGCAACTTGATTTAGATGTGAGCTCAGACAAATCAGGATTGGCAGTGGTACAGTTTGAGCATGATAATCTCACAACTGACAATTTAGAGGTTTTAATTGATCAACTCAATCAAGAAGAATATGTGGAATATGCCGGACCAGTGTATTTGTATTATCCACTCATAGCTAATGACCCTTATTATCAATCTGCTGGTAAAACTGGGTTAAATTACTTTCAATGGAATTTTGCTCGCATTAAACTAGAACAAGCTTGGGCAGAAATGCCGGCTATGGGAAACTCTGCAGTTGTAGTGGCAGTGATTGACACTGGGGTGGCCTTTGAAAATTATCTAGATCCTGAAACTGGTATTCAATATAAACAGTCTCCAGAACTGAGTCATGTTAATTTTGTTACTCCTAAGAAATTTCAAAGCGCTGACATTTGCGAAAAAATTTTGTTAGAACAAATGATTGTTTCTAATCATCCCAATGATTTTGCCACTCACGGTACCCACGTTACTGCTACTATTGTGCAGGCAACTAATAATGGTATTGCTGGTGCTGGCATAGCCATGAACACTAGCATTATGCCGATTAAGGTTTTAAACGATTGTTTAAACCCAAACAGTTTATTTTATGGAGATAATTTGGCTACCTCAATAGATGTTGCTTTAGGTATTAAATACGCTGCTGATCAAGGAGCAGATATTATTAATTTAAGTCTAGGTTTTGATGTTAATAGGGATGATGCAGTGCTTTCCCAGGCAATTGAATATGCTCACAATAAAGGAGTGGTGATAATTGCTGCTAGTGGTAATGCAGCTACAGCTGAGAGTTCTCCGGCAATTAGTTATCCTGCTGCTTATGATCAAGTGATTGCTGTTGGTGCTACCAAATGGGATAACTTAAGAGCTGACTATTCTCAATACAACATGAGTTCTACCGGTCCTCAAGTTGATGTCGTGGCTCCAGGAGGTCAACTTGGTAAAATGGTAGATGGAAAAATGTGGCTCAATGATCAAAATGGTGATAATTTAGTAGATGGCATAGTTCAACAAACTATTGTTGAGGAAGATCCGGAACAGTTTACCCAAATTCAAAATAATTATCAAGGTTTTTTGTGTTTTAATGCGATTGGAGCCTCTACTTTTGCAGAATGTGGTTTATTTCAAGGTACTTCTATGGCAAGTCCTCATGTGGCAGGTGTAGCTGCTTTAATGTTAAGTGTTAATCCCAATCTTACCACTCAACAGGTGCGAGAGATTTTACGAACCACGGCTCAGAGAAATTTTACTGGCTACAATGTTCAAGAACATGGTCAGGGACTCATTGATGCTTATGAAGCAGTCAAAGCAGCCAAAGCCTTATTAAATCCTGCACCTACCGCTGTTCCTCCCACTGCTGTTCCACCAACTGCTGTTCCTCCCACTGCTGTTCCACCAACTGCTGTTCCTCCCACCGCTGTTCCACCAACCGCTGTTCCACCAACCGCTGTTCCACCAACTGATGCTCCGTCAACCAGTACCCCAACCATTACGCAAGGTGTTAGCAATCCAACTCATATGCCAACTTTGGTTATTGAACCCACTATCTCTCCAGATGATGTTGAGCTGTTCTTAACAGTGGCATTAAGCGGGATACCCTATTGTGAACCAGGAGTGATTTTATGTCATCAGCCAGTGAACGCCACTGAAGAAATTTCCTTCCAAGTGACATTACAGAATAATATCAGTACCATTACCAAAATAGCGCAATTTAAATATAATCTGACTTTTAAAACCTATATTAATACTACTCCTCTTTATTATGAGAATTTTAAGACTGGTCCTTACAGCATCATTGTTAAAGGCCCGAAACATTTAGCCACTAGATATTGCTACACTGGAGCTAAAGCTAGTAATAAGTGCAACGGTCAAGATATCATCAATGCGGTTTTAGATCCTGAGAAAGCTCAAGCTGATGGTTTTATTTATTTGGAAAAAGGGAAAAGTCAGGCCATTTTTCTTAATGAATCTCCAGTCTATGGGGGAGATTTACCTATTTCTGGACCTAATAAAAATGCGCAAAGCGGTTCGGTTGATACTAAAGATTACTCATTTTTATTGGCTTGTTTAGAGCATAGTAAAGATGAAACTTGTGTTGAAAGGGCTGATATTAATTTTTCTGGATTTGTTAATGGCATAGATTTGCAGTTATTAAAGCAGCCACTGATGGAAGCTGCTGATGAACTTTAAAGATAATTTTTTAACAACTGTTGAGTAAAACATCACATGAAAAAAAACAATCTAACTATTTTTGTTATTTTTGCTCTAATTTTTACGATTGTGATTGTGGCACTTTTGTGGCTTACAAATAGTCGTATTAACCCTGACTCAGAAATTAAGATCACTCCTACTGCAACAGAAACTGAATGTGTGCGAGCTGGTTGCAGTAATCAGCTGTGTGTTAGTAAAGATCAGGCTAATATTGCTACTAGTTGTGAATATAAAGCTGAATATGCTTGTTATCAACAAGCCACTTGCACAGTTTTAGAAACAGGCAAATGTGGTTTTGTTCAAGATGAAGAGTTACTGCAATGTTTGGAGGAAGCGAGTAAGCCATTGAGCTTACCAGAAATTAATTAACTTGTTGGATATTGTTACTCAACTGCATCCCATGCCTGACATTGACCATTTCTGCACACAGTGCATTGAGCTGTGTAATTTCCTGCTTGTCCCGCTGGCACTCGAAAATTTCTTGACAAACTGGGATTAATATCTCGAGGCAACAACTCGCTGATTTGAGAGTTATAAATCACTCTAAATTTATAAGTATCTGTGGCAGGATTATAAATGTTAGACAAACACTGGAATTTAACAATGGAGTCGGTAGGAATAGAGTCTAGTTGTGTAGCCGAAACTAAGCGATCTGCTAAAAACATTTTAATACTAGTGCATTGAGGAGCTGGTACTGGTGATGCTGTGGGCATTAAAGTTGGGGTAGCAGTGGGCATTAAAGTTGGAGTTAAAGCTGGGCTTGAGTAAGGTGTCATGGTTGGTTGTGGTTGATGCTCACAACTCAAATTACCATAAGTTGCATATTTTTCTCCCACTGATGTTAAACCTCCATCATTAGTTAGTCCGACCATATTATAGTTAAGCACGGTTGAGTTCCAATAAAACCAAGCATATCTAGTGATTTTAGGATGATTTTCTAAATATGGCATTAAATAGCTCATTAACCTGATTAAATTATTAGGTAACTGTTCATTAAGACTGCCGGTTTCAGTGATCCAGATTTCTTTGCCTGGACAGAGAGAGTCTAGATAATTGATAAAGGTATTGGTTTCCTGTTGCCAAGTTTGAAAAGCTTGATCACTGGCATATTGCCAATTTTGAACATAATGATGAAAGTGCCAGCCAGCAATATCATCGCAAAATGGAACATTATATTTAGGACTAAAATCCAGCCATCTTCTTTTAACTGTTGCAGGATAATCTAAATGAGCTACTCCAGACCAGCCACCAATAATCACTTTTGCGCTCGGATCAGAATCTTTAATGGCATCAGTAATTTTTTTATATATTTTCGCCTGAAAATCAACTAAGAAAATTTCATCTTGATTGGGTACATCTGGCTCATTACCAATGAGCCAATAACCTCCAGTGCCTCTTTTATTGACAGTATCTTGAATAAGTTTTTTACCAGATTCAGTGACTTCATCGGTAGTGCGATTATAGACAGTACAGGAGCTAAAAGGGCAAGCTCTAATCATGGGCACAAACTGACTATTAGTATCAAAGCTTTTAAGATTCCAGTGTTGCCAGTTGTACCACCAGTAAACTCCGATTTGATCAGCTAGTAAGGGATAATAGGTACTGACCGGTCCGCCCACGCCCTTTTTAGTTGATGTTAGGCAAGTGGTCACTGCCTGAGTAGGAGAGGCAAAACTCAATGCTTTTGCACATAAAACAGTGCAACATAACACTAACAACAGTTTAAACTTCTTATTTAAGGAAATGACCATATTATGGTGAGCAAATATATTAATCTTTAATTAAATCATATACCGGATTTAATTTTTATTATACTTGCTTAAGCTAGTTGACTTAAGTATTTTACTATTTGAGCATTATGTTATTGACAAATTAGCAGACTCTAGTTATCATTGCTAATAGCAATTAATGATCTAAATAGATAATTCTGATTTTATATTTCATAGCTTTGTCCTGTTTAGCAAGACAAAACGCTGAGGATTAAAATTCCTCAGAAATCAGCGTAAGAGAATTTATTTTAACAATTATTTATTAATCAATGATTAATCTTCAGCCTCGACAAATTCAAATATTAAGAGCGGTGATTGAAGAGTTTATTGAAACTGCTCAGCCAGTGGGTTCAGATACTATTGATAAAAGATATAATATCGGAGTCTCTCCTGCCACCATCAGAAATGAAATGGTGAATTTAAGCAAGCAAGGATATTTATACAAGCCTCATTCAAGTGGCGGGCGTATGCCTACTCCTAAAGCATTACGACTGTTTGTTAATGAGTTGATGCGTGAAGATGAACTATCTGTAGCAGATGAAGTTAGTGCTAAAGAAAAAATTTGGAACAGTCGCAATGAACTGAGTGCTTTGTTGTCTCATACCTCACAAGCTTTGGCTTCTCAATCAAAAGCGATTGGTTTAGCCATGACTGATGAAGATCAAATTTTTCATGCAGGTTATGCCAATTTATTAGAAATGCCAGAGTTTTTTGATATTGAAGTGATGAAGAGAGCCTTGGCCATTATTGAACAAACACAAGTTTTAGATGAAATTTTTTCTAAGGCTGAAAGTTATGATAAAATTCAGATCGTTTACGGCAAGGAACTAGGTCAAAAGGAACTGGAACCAGTGGGATTAATGTTTATTTCTGTCAATGCTTTAGGCCATCGTTGCCGTTTAGGCGTACTTGGTTCAAAGCGTTTTGATTATGCTTATTTAGTACCAATGATGAAATATTTTAAGAGCTTAATCGAACAAATAGTATAAAAAATCATTGCAATTATGAATGCGAAACTTAAAACTCAAAGCCAAAACAATCAAGCTCAACCCGAAAATCAAGTCGATGAAACTGTAAAAAAGGTTGAAGAGCTGCACCAACAGTTATTAGCAGCACAAGAGAGAGAAAAAAGATCATTGGCTGATTATCAAAATTTACAGCGTCGGACTCAGGCAGAGCGAGTTCACTTAATCAGATTTGCTAGTAAAGAATTAGTGCAAGCCTTACTGCCAGTCTTAGAAAATTTAGAAAACGCGAGCATGCAGATTAAAGATCAGGGATTAGACATGGTTTTATCCCAGTTGCAACAAGTTTTGCAACAAGCAGGTTTAGAAAAAATTGAGGTTATGGGAAAAGAGTTTGATCTGAACACGATGGAGGCAGTGGATACTAATGGCAAAGGGGAGCAAGTTTTATCTGTCATTAAAAATGGTTATCGTTTTAAAGGAGAGGTGATTCAACATGCTCAGGTTATTTTAGGCACAAAACAAAAATTAAATTGAAAATTATCATTATCAAGTTGAAAGGAATAAAAATATGACAAAAAATACAACCGGTAAAATTATTGGCATTGATCTTGGCACCACTAACTCAGCTGTAGCTGTTATGGAAGGTGGTTCCCCAAAAGTGATTCCCACAGCAGAAGGACGCAATACTTTTCCTTCTATTATTGCCTATAAAGGTGATGAAATTATTGTGGGCGATCCTGCCAAACGACAAATAGTGTTAAATCCTAAAACCACTATTGAATCGGTCAAAAGATTTATTGGCCGTAGGTTTACTGATGAAGCAGTCAAGAAAGCCATGAAACACGTGACCTATGATATTAAAGAAGGCAAAGATGGCTCAGCAGTAGTAGAGATTGAAGGTAAAGAGTATACTCCGCAAGAAATTTCCGCCCAAGTATTACTCAAAGCTAAAAGAGATGCAGAAAGTTATTTAGGAGAAACGATCACTCGGGCTGTGATTACCGTCCCTGCTTATTTTGATGATTCTCAGCGTCAGGCTACTAAACAAGCTGGAGAAATTGCTGGTTTAACTGTGGAAAGAATTGTCAATGAGCCAACTGCAGCCGCTCTTGCTTATGGTTTAGACAAAAAAAATAGCGAAACTATTGCTGTTTATGATTTGGGAGGTGGTACTTTTGATATTTCTATTCTGGAAATAGGAGATGGAGTTTTTGAAGTGAAATCAACCAATGGTGATACCTTTTTAGGTGGCAATGATTTTGATCAAAAAGTGATGGACTGGATTATTGAGGAGTTTAAAAAAGAAACTGGCGTTGATTTGTCTGGAGACAAGCAAGCCTTACAACGTATTAAAGATGTGGCTGAAAAAGCTAAAATTGAGTTATCAACTGCTCAAAGAACCGAGATTAATCAGCCCTTTATTACTCAAGGTAAAGACGGTAATCCCTTGCACTTAAGTTTGAGTTTAACTAGAGCTAAACTGGAAGAATTAGTTGATAGTTTGGTAGAAAGCTCATTCGGTCCAGTCAAAAAAGCTTTAGCTGACGCTAAACTCAAAGCTAGTGATATTAGTGAGGTGATTTTAGTTGGTGGTCAGACTAGAATGCCAAAAATTCAGGAAAAAGTAGAAAAATTCTTTGGCAAAAAACCTCATAAAGGTGTTAATCCAGATGAAGTGGTAGCAGTTGGAGCAGCTGTTCAAGCTGGCGTGATTGGTGGAGATGTTAAAGATGTAGTTTTACTTGATGTAACTCCGCTAACTTTAGGTATTGAAACTTTGGGCGGAATCAGAACTTCCCTTATTGATCGCAATACCACTATTCCCACCAGTGCTTCAAAAGTGTTTTCCACTGCTGGAGATAATCAAACTCAGGTTGAAATTAATGTTTTACAAGGTGAGCGGGAAATGGCCATTGATAATAAATCTTTAGGTAGATTTATTTTAGACGGTATTCCACCTGCACCTCGTGGTGTTCCTCAAGTAGAAGTTAAATTTGATATTGACTCTAATGGTATTTTAAACGTGTCTGCTAAAGACAAAACTTCTGGCAAAGAGCAGTCTATTACCATTAAAAATACCACTAATTTAACTGATGACGAGATTGAGAAGATGAAAAAAGAAGCTGAAGAGTATGCCGAGGAAGATAAAATTAAGAAGGAGTTAGTAGAGGCTCGCAACAAAGCCACTGGGGTTGCTTTTGAGATGGAGAAACAGCTCAAGGACTATGGCGATAAGTTAGAAGAGGCTGATAAAAAATCTTTGGCAGAATCGGTGAGTAAGCTGAAAGAGTTAGCTGAAAAAGAAGATGCTTCTAAAGAAGAGTTAGATCAAGCTGTTGAGCAAACTTTAACTGCTGGACAAAAATTAGGTGAAGCCATGAGAAAAGCGCAAGAATCAGCTTCTAAAGCTGATGAAAAAACTGAAGAAAAATCTGAGGAACAGCCAACTTCTCAGGCAGGCGAAGACGATAAAGCTGAAAAAGGCAAGGATGAAGATGTTGAGGAAGGTGAAGTAGTTAATTAGTGGGTAACTGTTATAAATCACGATTGTAAGTTTTGTTAAAAATAGCCCTCAGATAGAGGGCTATTTTAGTTGTGTAATTATTTAGAGCTAGTTATACTAACAACTATGAAACTATCAGTTATTATTCCAGTTTATAACGAAGCAGCTACCATTGCAGTAGTTTTGACTAATCTGATTAAGGTAAAAGATGTTAATGAAGTGATTGTGATTGATGATGGTTCTACTGATAAGACTTGGCAAGCTATTAATAAAATCAAATCTAGTAAAATCAAGGCTTTTCAAAAAGAAAATGGTGGTAAAGGTAGTGCAGTCCGTTATGGATTAACTAAAGTCACTGGCGACTATGTGTTAATTCAAGATGCAGATTTAGAATACGATCCAGCTGATATTCCTTCTTTGATTAAAGCCTTGAATCGGGAATCAGTGACTGTGGTGTATGGCTCTCGTTTTATCGGGCCTCATTCGAATTTACTTTTTTGGCATAGAGTCGGCAATTCTTTATTAAATTTTGTGGTCAATATTTTATACAATACCACTTTGTCTGATATGGAAACTGGTTATAAATTAGTACCTACCCAATTAATGAAGGATTTAGACTTAAAAGCGAATCAATTTGATCTAGAGCCAGAAATTACTTGTAAGATTTTAAAAAGAGGTGTTAATATTTTCGAGGTACCAATTACTTATGTGGGTCGTAGTTTTGAAGAGGGTAAAAAGATTACTTGGAGAGATGGTTTTGCAGCAATCGGAACTATTGTTAAACTAAGATTTACCTAAATCGCATGCTAAAACTTAAAAAAATTATAACGCCATTTTTTGGCGATTTTTTTAAACTCAAATTAATAATGAAAAAACCATGGTTGCAGGTAGTAGTAATCTGTTTTTTGCTTATCTTATTAAGATTTTTTCCTTTTTTGCAAGGCAAAACCCTAATCTTTGGTGATAATTATTCTTTGATGATTCCAGGAAAACTGTTTACTGCTCATTGGCTTAAGCAAGGAATTTTGCCGTTGTGGAATCCTAATATTTTTGCTGGCTTGCCCTGGATTGGGGATGTTAATCAATCGGTGTTGTATCCCACTAGTGTCTTATTTATGTTTTTTCACCCAGCAGTGGCCTTGAATTTGTCAATTGTTTGCCATCTTGTCATAGCCTTTATAGGTATGTATTTGTTATTAAAGCAGGTTAAACTCAGTCATTATTTGAGTCTGATCGGGGCAATGCTGTGGATGCTCTCGACACAAGTAGCAGGTAGTATCCATAATTTATCAACCATTCAATCTATTGCTTGGTTTCCGGTAATTATTTTTTTTGGTTTATCAATTGCAAAAAACTGGCGATATAAAGTTTTCTATGCACTAGCTGTGACTGCGCAGTTTGCTGGGGGTTATCCGCAACATGTGATTTATTCAATCTTAGCTAGCGTGATTTTTAATCTTATTTTTCAAGATTTTTCCAGTCAAAAAACTAAAGATAGGCTTCAGTTTTGGAAAAACTGGATTATTAATTGGCTCATGACTGCTTTTTTAGTCTTGAGTTTGTCAGCTGTCATTTGGTTGCCTTTTGTGGAGTTACTCCTGCAATCAACGCGTATGGAGCAAACAGCAACGCAAGCCACGACCGGCTCTTTAAATCCTTTGATGTTAATTAAAGCCCTAGTGCCTTATTTTTTTGATAAACAGACTGCTGGTTTTAAATGGGGGCCAACTTGGAGTGGCCAGCCTAATGTTTTATTTTATTTTACTTGGTTTGGTTTGATAGCTTTATTAGCACCTATCACAAAAACCAGTTGGGATCGTCGTAATAAAATGATTAATTTATCTCTGGGGTTGGTCATTATTTTTACCTTGTTATTTGCTTTAGGCAGTTATTTACCAGGGTTTGCTTGGTTGCAGGTGGCTATGCCATTTTTTAGAATTGGTCGATACCCTAGTATGACGCTGGTCATTACAACTTTAGCTCTGATCGTGCTGTTGCTGAGGCGTTTATCAGTTTTAACACTAGTTAACAAAACGTACTATCGGTTGCAAGCACTTAATAGTCTTGTTTTAATAGTTTTTCTATTTTTGTTAATTTTGGTCACAGTTAAGTTTCAATTTTTATGGCATTTTGTAGATAATTTACTTAATTTAAGGTTAAGTCACAGCTCTTTTCACACTTTAGCTAGAGATGAGATTATCGTTAAAGCTATTGTGCAAAATATAGTTGTCAGTAGCAGCTTATTAGTGCTTGCTCTTGGGAGTTGGTTTCACCAAAAAAAACAACTACTATTGCTGGTCATTGCCATTGATATGATCTATGCCACCCAAGGCATGTTTATTTTCGCTCCTAATCGTGTTTATGATGTCGAGTTTGTTGAGCTGCCAGTTCATGATGCTCAATATCGATCATTAACGCGTAACTCCAATTATCCCTATACTGACTACGGTTCCTATTGGGAAGCTTTAATTGTGAGAGCGCCTTTTTCAGACTCTTTTATAGATGATGCTGAGTTAACAACTTTTGACCATCTCGCCCGTTTAAAATTTGGCTTAACTCCTGATTGGAATATGGTTAATCACATGCCGATTATCAATGGCTACACCACTCTTTTGCCTAAAAATTATGCTCAACTCTGGCAAAAATCTAGTGAACCACGTATTAATTTTATTGATTACGTTGATCTCAAAGATGATCAACAATTATTGTCTAATTGGGCAGTTAAATATTATTTGGTCGATTATCAGTTTGTTCAGCCAGAGCAGTTGATCGAAGCAAAATTAATTCAAACTCAAACCGATTGGGGATTATATGAACTGCCAGCTCTAGCTAGAGTTAGATTTTCTCAGGAAGATGAAGTTAATCTGTTGACTGATGATCATGAAATTATACTAACTCCAGAGAATTTTCATGAAACTCCTAATAAAATATCTTTAACAATTGATAATGACAACAATTATGCTAATTTAATTGTGGCTGACCGCTATGATCAAGATTGGGTGGCTCAAGTTAATCAGCAACCAGTTGTGATT
>CAZTBN010000002.1:66405-67675 GCA_964611955.1 uncultured Pseudomonadales bacterium
ACCGCGGCTGAAATTAAAGCAGCTTATCGTAAATCTGCGCTTAAGTATCATCCTGACAGAAATAAAGCTGCTGACGCTGAAGAAAAATTCAAAGAAATTAATGAAGCTTATCAGGTTTTATCTGATGATCAAAAAAAGCAAGCTTATGACCAGTTTGGTCATGCTGCTTTTAGCCAAACAGGAGGTATGGGCTCTAATCCTTTTGCTGGCGGTTCCCAAGCTGGACCTTTTACTTATACTTACACGACTGGATCTGGCGGAGCTAATCCTTTTAGTAATTTTGATTTTGGCGATCCTTTTGAAATTTTTGATAGTATTTTTGGCGGAGGCTTTGCCCGTCAAGCTCAGCGCGCTCGCTATAGTTTAAGAATTGAGTTTATGGAAGCAGTGAATGGAGTGTCTAAAGAAATAGAGGTTGATGGTAAAAAACATAAAATTAAAATTCCAGCTGGAGCTGATGATGGCACACGTATTCGTTTTCAAGATTTTGATATTTCTATAGATGTTAAGCCCCATCCTCGTTTTAAAAGAGAGGGTTATCATATTTTTGTTGATGAAAAAATTCCTTTTACTTTGGCTGCTTTAGGAGGTACTAAAAAAGTTAAAACTTTAGATAATGAACTTAATCTGCGCATCAGATCAGGGACTCAATCTCATACTTTAGTCAGATTACGCGGTGAAGGTATTAAACATGTTAATGGGAGCGGTAGAGGTGATTTTTATGTAAGATTGATTACGGAAGTTCCGGAAAAATTAACCAGAGAGCAAAAAGAGTTGATGAAACAACTCCAAGAGCAGGGGCTTTAAGCTTGAGGTTAATTGATAACGATCCTTTGTACTAGCTATTTTTCCCATCTAGAGTTATAATACTTTTAGTTAAGGTAAAGCACTGTTGGTAATTAAGAGCGGACTAAAAAAGTGCGCTTTTTTATTTAGCAGACAGAAGTTTTACCTCAATTTTAGATACTATATAAATAATAGATATTAATCCACATATGGCAAACATTAACCAAGTCGTTAGAACCGAGTTCGCAGCTGCTATCGCTCAGATAGCTAAAGAAAGAAAAATTGAAACTCAAGCAGTTTATGATGCAATCGAACATGCTCTAGTTTCAGCTTATCGTAAAGAAATGGGTAGTCTAGATGACAACTTTTATTATTATGTTGAACTTAATCAGGAAACTGGTGAGTCAAAAATTTTCCAAGCTCCGGTATTGGAAAAAGATGAAGAAACTGAAGAAATTTTAAAATGGGATGAAACCAAAGCCAA
>CAZTBN010000002.1:67775-82212 GCA_964611955.1 uncultured Pseudomonadales bacterium
TTAATTAAAGAAATTTCAGAAGAATATCGTGGTTCAGCCATTATTGTTTCTCGTGCTGCTCCAGAACTGGTTGAAAAATTATTTGAACGAGAGGTTCCAGAAGTAGGTTCAGGCGCAGTGGAAGTGGTAGCAGTGGCTAGAGAAGCAGGCGTGAGAACTAAAATTGCGGTTCGTTCAGTCCAAGAAGGCGTTGATCCAGTTGGTTCATGCGTGGGGCAACGAGGGGTAAGAGTCCAAAAAGTCATTGAAGAACTGAATAATGAAAAGGTTGATATTGTGCCTTTTAATGATGATTTGAGCTTATATTTAAAGTCAGCTTTAGCTCCAGCAGAAAATTTATTAGTAGAAATTGATGAAACTAATCGTAAAGTGGTGGTGACTGCTCCTGATGATCAGCTCTCACTTGCTATTGGCCGCGGTGGTCAAAATGTGAGATTAGCTGCGAAATTAACTGGTTATTTGATTACTATTAAATCTGCTGAAGGCGATGTTGAGCTGGAAGCCACTGGTAAAGAAGAGTATGAAATTGATAGTTGGGAAGAACTGTTACCAGAAACAAGAGAGTTTTTGGTTCAAAGAAAATTAACCACGATTTATGATTTAGAAAGATTTCAAGATAAATGGATGCAAGCAGAAGAGATTAGTAATGCACAAAAAGAAGTGCTTGATAAAAAAGTGAAAACTTTTCAAGAAGAGCAAAAAACAGCAGAACCAACAGCATTTTAAACTAGAAAAAGCTCAGCAGCTGCTTGGCTTTGCAAATTGACAGTAACTTAATAAAAAAATAATGCTCAAACCAAGACCACCTATTATCACTATTCTCGGCCATGTTGATCATGGTAAAACTACCTTATTGGATCATATTCGTCAGACTAAGGTTCAGGCAGGCGAGATTGGTGGTATTACTCAACATATTGGTGCTTATCAAATCACCTATCAAGATAAGCCGATTACTTTTATTGATACACCTGGTCACGCTGCTTTTAATGAAATGCGTCAAAGAGGAGCCCAGATTACTGACATTGTGATTTTGGTAGTGTCAGCTAAAGATGGTGTTAAACCCCAAACCATTGAATCGATTAAATACATTAAAGAAGCTGGCGTGCCTTGTATTATTGCTTTAAATAAAATTGACTTACCAGGAGTGAATGCTACTTTGGTTAAAACTCAGTTAGCAGAACAGGGAATGGTGGCGCAAGAATATGGTGGAGATTTAGAGGTAGTGGAAATTTCAGCTCTTAAAGGCACTGGCGTTGATAAATTATTAGAAACTGTCTTAACTGTGGCTGAGTTATTAGAACTTAAAGCTGATGCAGATGAGCCATTGCAAGCAGTGGTAATTGAGTCTACTAAAGATCAACATAAAGGACCGGTAGCCAGAGTCATTGTTCAAGCAGGAACTTTACAAGTGAAACAAGATTTAATTGTGGATGGAATTGAAGGCAGAGTCAGATCCTTAATTGATGAAAATAGTAAACAGTTATTAGAAGTTACACCAGGAGAACCAGCTGAAATTTTAGGTTTAAAAGACGTGCCTGAGGTTGGAGCGATTGTCAAGGATGCTCGAGCAGAATATCCTGAATCTGAAACAGAGATTGTAACTGTGCCAGCCACTCATTCTTCTTGGGATGATCTAGACATGGCTGCTCTACTGGGTGATAAAGAAAAACTCAATTTAATTGTTAAAGCTGATGTTAATGGCACGCTTGAGGCGATTACGCAATCTTTAGATGAAGATACCATTGATTTAGTTGAAGCCAGTGTGGGCGGTTTAACCGAAGGAGATCTAGAATTAGCTCAAGCTACCAATAGTGCCGTGGTTGTTTTTGGTCAATCAATTCCCTCAAAATTAATTAAGTTAGCCAAAGAGCTAGAGGTGCCGGTTAAACAATATGATGTAATTTATCATTTACTAGAAGATTTAGAAGAACAGATGCTTAAGTTAATGGATCCTCATTATGGAGAAGTTGAGCTGGGCAAAGCCGAGATTCTAGACATTTTTGATTTTAATGATCAAAAAATTGCTGGTATTAAAGTTATTACTGGAGAGATCAACCGTCATGATCGCTTATATTTAAAAAGAAATGACGAGATTATTGCCAGACCGGCTGTGACGAGTATGCGCCATGGTAAAGATACTATTGAAACAGTCAAAACTAAAGGCGAAGCAGGTTTTGCTTTTAAGAATAAAAAATTAGATTTTAAAAAAGGTGATATAATAATCGCCTACAAAAAAAGTTTGTAGTCTTTAATTACTAATTAATGGTTACTTTATTTGTTGGATAACTCTGACAAAATAAGGGCTAAAAGGAGAACATACCATGGCATTATCAAAAAGCCAAAAACAAGAAATCATTGAGGCTTATCAACTCTTTGAAGGCGACACTGGTTCACCAGAAGTACAAATTGCTTTGCTAACCGCTAGCATCCAAGAATTAACCGATCACCTCAAACTTCACACTGGTGATGATCACTCTCGTACTGGTTTATTGCGTCAAGTGTCTAAGAGACGACGTTTGTTAAGATTTTTACAGAAACGCAGTGAAGAAAGATACCGAGAATTGATTAAAAAACTAGGTTTGAAAAAATAATTTTTCTTTGATAAGTAAACATTTTCCTTAATTTGTTCAAATAATTATTGTATTGGCGCTATGTTTGCTGATAAAATTAAATTTATATTATTAATTTTAATTATTTTATGACACAAGAAAACACAACTCCAGGGTCTTCAGAACTAGGATTTCAACAAAAGGAAAGAGATGTCAAACCATTAACAGAAAGTGATAGTACAGCGATGTATTTGTTTAACCAACTTTCACAGCTTTTGTTTGAGGATTCACGAGTTATTCTTGAAGGAGGAACTATACCTAGAGAGAAATTTTTAGAATTGAAACAATTAGTAGATAACGCTAACTTACAATTAAAGCTCATGATTGTTAGGGGCGATGCTTTTAATAGACTCCCAGAACACCAACAAAGATTAAAGGCAATGTTTGAAGTACTAGATATTTATAAGCCTCTTTGCGATGACGGTAATCAGCAAGAAGCAATCTCTGATCAAGAAGAGATTGCTTAAAGTTTTTTAATCAGTACTCTTGATAATTGCTACTCTGCTCCAGATAGAGTATAATCTTGTTGGTATTAACATTTGAACAATCAGAATAGCTGATTTTCGATTAGCAAGCAGTGTTTGTTTTAGGTACTGTGTTTTAGACACATTGTTCAACCTTAAACAACTACTTCCTGCTTATTGAGGTCAGCTTCGACCTCTGATTTTCAAAAAATATTATGTATAGATTAGCCACAACCAGAGTTGATATAACCATTTTGTAATGGTTTGGTTTGTTGTTAATTAAATTAAAGGAAAAAATATGTTACATCCAACATATACTGATCAATTTGATCACAAAATTAAAATTGGAGAGCAAACGATTGAGTTTACCATTGGTAAATTTAGCGAGCAGGTCTCCGCAGCAGTGTTAGCCAAATGTGGCGAAACTGTGGTTCATGTGACCGTCGCTTTAGGCAGAAAAGTAGATTTAGGCTATTTTCCTCTCAGCGTAGAATATGAAGAAAAACTTTACGCGAGCGGTATTATTAAAGGCTCTCGTTGGGTTAAAAGAGAAGGTAGACCCACTGATGACGCAGTTTTAAAAGCTCGTGTTATTGACCGTACAGTGAGACCGTTATTCCCAGAAGGCTTAACCAACGAAGTACAGGTAGTCAGCACTGTTTACTCTTATGATGGAGAAAACAGCCATGACATGTTGTCTTTGGTCGCTGCTGGTTTAGCTTTAAGTATTTCTAATATTCCATTTAATGGTCCAGTCGCAGGTTTACGCATGGGCTATAACAAAGAAGAAAAGAAATATTATGTTAATCCTTCAGAAGAACAACAAGCAAAATTAGATATGGACTTAATTGTTTCAGGCACTGGCGACTCAATCGTAATGGTTGAGGCCGGAGCTAATGAGGTTGATGAAGAAACAGTGATTGAGGCCATGATGCAAGCTCAAACTCAGTTGAAAACTATTTGTGCTGAGATTGAGAAAATTGTAGCCAAGGTTGGTAAAGAAAAGTTAGAGTTAGTTGAGGCTATTCCTGCAGAAGTGCAAGAGCGTAAAGATACAATCACTACTGAACTGAAACAAAAATTTGCTCAAGAAATCAAGGAAGCAGTGTTGAAACAAGGGAAATTAGAGGATTATGATCTTGATGCTTTGGTGGAAACTATGACAACTTATCTTAATGAAAAGATTTTTACTGCTGAAGATGCAGTTGCAGTTGAAGCTAAAGAAACTAAGGATACGATTTATCATTTGATGACACAGGAAGCTCGTAGAATGATTTTAGAAGATAAAGTGCGTCCCGATGGTAGAAAAACTGATGAAATCAGACCTATTTGGACTGAAGTTGATGTTTTCCCTCGTACTCATGGTAGTGCCATGTTTAAGCGAGGTGCTACTCAAGCAGTAACGATTACTACTTTGGGTAGTCCTTCACTAGGTCAATATATTGAAGATATTGAAGGTGAAGAAGTGCGTCATTATATTCATCATTATAATATGCCTCCTTTCGCTTCTGGAGAAACCGGTCGCTTTGGTTACCCCAAACGCCGTGAAGTTGGTCATGGAGCCTTAGCTCAACGAGCTTTGGAGCCGATGATTCCAGCTCAAGTTGATTTCCCTTACACCATTCGTGTAGTGAGTGAAATTTTATCTTCTAATGGTTCCACCAGCCAAGCTTCTGTGTGTGGCTCTACCATGTCTTTAATGGCAGCCGGAGTACCTCTTAAAAAACCAGTGGCAGGAATTGCTATGGGTTTGATGAGTAATGAAGATTTAAGCAACTATGTGGTTTTATCTGATATTCAGGGTCTAGAAGATCACGTGGGTGATATGGACTTTAAGGTCGCTGGTACTGATGATGGTATTACCGCCATTCAAATGGATATTAAATTAACTGGTATTACTGTTGATATTTTGCGTCAAGCTTTGGCTCAAGCCAAACAAGGTCGTATGCACATCATGAAAGAAATGATGAAAACTATTAGCAAACCAAGAACGCAGTTAAGCCCATTTGCTCCAAAAGTTCATCAAATTGAAATTCCTGGCGATCGTATTGGTGAAGTTATTGGCCCTGGGGGCAAGATCATCAAAGAAATTATTGCTATCACAGAAGCTCAAGTAGATATTGAAGAAGACGAAGACAGGGGCGTTGGTATTGTTAATATTTCTTCAGATGATCTGGAAGCGATTAGCAAAGCTAAAAAGATGATTGAAAATATTCTGAAAACTGTTGCAGTTGATGAAGAATATCAAGGCACTGTCACCAGAATTGAAGCCTATGGTGCTTTTTGCGAATTTTTGCCAGGTCGTGAAGGCTTAATTCATATTTCACAAATGGCCAGTGGTTATGTTAAAGATCCTAATGAGTTAGTCAAACTCGGCGATGAAGTTAAAGTGAGAGTGGCTGAAATTAAAGACGACGGCAAGATTGGTTTGTCAATGTTAAGCAAAGAAGAAGCTGAAAAGCTGAAACAGCAAAGACAAGAAAAGAAAACCAGTTATCGTCCTGATCAAGGTAGTCGTGGCACTAACAGATCAAGTCGCTATAATCGCAGATAAATTATCGTTAACTTACGATTGAAAAAAGCCAGCAATACAACTTGCTGGCTTTTTATTTCTCTGGTAGATTTATTTTTTCGCCAATCATTTACTCCAAAGTTAAAATTTCTAGTATACTAGAAACATGACTCTGCCCTCAATTCAAACAGCTCAAGGAAAAATTGGTTTAGTTGAGTTAGATTTAGCTCCTCAACTGGCTGAGTTAATTGGCTTAGATTTAAGCTTGCCCGATAATGTTAAAACGATTCAAGAAATATTAGAAAAAATTGGTCGTATCAGTGCTGCTCAAGCAACGGGCCTAGTGGTTGATCCGATTTATAGTTTTGGCATAGCTCAAACTGGTGGTAAAGCAGGTTTTTTAACTCGCTTAACCGCTTTTAGTGAAGTAGTCGATCCTGTAGCAGTACCAGCTTTAATTCCTAACTATGGTCTAGAAGAGATGCGCAATAATTATAGTTTGGCAGAGTTAGAACTTTATTATCATCCCCAAGAGGAAAATGCTTTAATTAAAAAGCAGTTGTTGGCAGAAATTTATGATTATTGTGATTATCTTGATATTGATTTATTGCTTAAGTTAATTGTTTATTCGCCAGCTGATCATGAATTAACTCAAGAAAGTTTTCAACAAGATCAGCTACAAGCAGTTCAAGAATTGCGCAGTACAGCTGACGTTTTGGCTTTACAGTACCCACTTGATCCTCTAGCTGTGGCTACCATGACAGCTGAACTTGATATTCCTTGGATTTTGCAAACTCAAGCTCAATCATATGAAGAGTATAAAAAAGAACTGCGCATTTGTTTAGAAAATGGCGCTGTGGGTTTTACAGCTGGAGTTAATTTGTGGCGGGAAATTAAAAAGTTTAAATTAGCTGATAAAAGCCCTGATTTAGCTAGTATTAATCAATTTTTTGAAACTACTTTTCAAGACAGATTAATTGAATTAATGAGAATTACTCAAGAAAGTTAAACTATAAATAGTTGATAAGTGAAAAGACTAATTAGTTTTGACTTTGATTTTTTATTTTTTTCTATATACTGAATAGTTCACACTAGCTAACAGAAAGTAAGATTTTATGTTGCAGGTTATTTTAGATGTGGAAACAAAAAAAACTTTTGATGAAGTTGGTGGTTTTTTCCCTGACAGATTAGGAGTGTCTTTTGTCGGAGTTTGCGTGCGCGAGCGCAGCGGAGATCCAGGAGAAATGCAAGCTTATTTTGAAGAAGATCTACCGAAATTATTTCCTTTATTAGAAAAAGCAGAAGTTATTATTGGTTACAATATTGATGGTTTTGATATGCCTAGTTTAGTGCCTTATTATTCAGGGGAGCTTGAAACTTTACCCACTTTAGATATCATGGATCGCATTAAAAAAAGTTTTGGTCATCGGATTAAACTGGATATTGTAGCGCAAGAAACTTTAGGCCAGGGTAAAATAGGCGATGGTTTAGATGCTATTAAATATTATCGCAACAATCAGCTAGAAAAGTTAAAAGCATATTGTTTGCAAGATGTTAAAGTCACTCGCGATGTTTATGATTATGGCCTAAAAAATGGTAAGGTGAAGTTGCGTAATAAATGGAACCGATTTATTGAGTGTGAGGTTGATTTTAGTTTTACTCCTAAGCATAATGCTGGAGTGCAGATGGCATTGATGTAATTGTGCTAAAATCAAGCTATGGCTAATCAACTTTTTTCAGACTCAACCACTGCTCCTCATCAATTAACTACCCATGTTAAACTTTTACATAAAGTTGCTTTGATCAGCAATAATAAAGTTTTAATTTTAAAACGAGCTGAACAAGCCCTTTCTAGACCAGGGAACTGGGATTTGCCCGGTGGTAATAGCAATTGGCCATTTTCAGTACAAGCGCCAACCATTAATTTACACCAGCAAGATATTGTGAGAGAAATTCAAGAAGAAACAGGTATTGTAGTGAGTACTCCACAGTTTACTGAAAAAACTTTAGTTTATTTTGCTACTTTTTTTGAACCTGATCGCCAAGTTTATTCGATCAATTGTGGTTGGGTCATACAATTAACTCTAGCTCAAACTCCCCCGGTTCAAATTTCAACTGAACATTGCGAGTTTGCTTGGATTACGCTTGATCAGTTAGAGCAATATGAGTTTGGTGGCGTCAATCGTGATTATGAAACCAAGATTATTCGTCAAGCTTTAGCTTAACTTATGAAAATTTTTGTCGGTTCTACTAATCCTGTTAAAACCAATGCTGTCACTTTAGCTGCAGTGGAACAATGGCCAGAAGTTGAAGTCTTTGGTTATGAGGTTGCTAGTGGTGTTAATGAACAGCCTATGTCAGATGCAGAAACAAAACAGGGAGCCATTAACAGAGCCAAAAAAGTTTTTAATCTTGGCTTGGCTTCACTTACCCAAAAACCAACTGATAAAATTTCTGTGTTAGGTATCGGTTTAGAAGGTGGAGTTTTTGTTGACAGCGAAGATCAGATGTGGACCACAGTTTGGGCGGCAGTGATTGATCAATCGGGTGCAATTTTTTTAGCCAATGGTGCTCGGTTTAAGGTAGCCAAAATAGTAGCTGATGATATTATTAGAGGTCAAGAAATGGGCCCAATTATTTCTAATTATTTTAATGGTCGTTCGGTAAAAACTCAGGAGGGCTTAATCGGTATTGTGACTAATAATTTTGTTGATCGGACTGAAGAGTATTCAGCTATAGCTAAAATGGCTATAGGTTTGTGGTATGGTAGAAACTGGCAAGAAAAATTACAGCAACAAGGCAAACTTTAACTATTTGTTATTTTATTTAATCCTTATGACCAAGCCACAAGAATATACTGCCATTTTTGAAAACAAAGAAGTTTACAATGAAAAATTTGAACATTATCATTTCGAACTTAAAAAACCTCACACTATTGAGTTTCAGGCAGGTCAGTTTGCTTCATTTGTTGTGAGTGAAAAACGCCTACGCCGCTCCTATTCTATTTGTAGCGATCCTGATATTAAGCATGGTATTGAGCTCTTGCTTGATATGACTCCTAATGGCGTTGGTATTAATTATATGAAGAGTTTAAAGTTTGGGGATGAAGTTAAGTTTCTAGCTCCTTTAGGTAATTTTATTATTACTGATGAGCAGCCCTATCAAGCTTTAGTTTTAGTTGGCACCGGTTCTGGTATTGCGCCTTTGCGCAGTATGGTTTTAGATCAACTGCAAAATAAGCAAACTACTCGACCAATTACTTTATATTGGGGTTTACGTCATGCCAGCCAATTAATTTGGCAAAATGAGTTTATGGAGTTATCTAAAACTTTTCCTAATTTTAGTTTTCATCCCACTATGTCTCAGCCAGAAGCGCAATGGCCTTTGTGCCGAGGAAGAGTAACTGATTGTTTAGCAATTCATGATCTACCAGCAAATGCTGGTTATTATTTGTGTGGGAGCCGAGCCATGATCGAAGACTCAACCAAAGTTTTGCAAACACGAGGCGTTGATCCTAAAAATATTTATCATGAACAGTTTGCTTAAAAATTTGATATGACAGCAACAGCAAGCAAAGCTAAAACTAAAACTTTTCGCTACTTGGTTAAAATTGATCAAGCTAAGTGTATTTCTTCAGCCAGTTGTGTCTCGATTGCCCCTGATACTTTTCAGTTGAATAATCAGCAAAAATCTGAAGTCAGAGCGCAAGAAGCTGACAGCGATGACTTAAAGTTGCAAGCTGCTCAAGCTTGCCCAGCTGGTGCGATTACTATTATTGATCGTGAAACTAAGCAAGTAGTTTGGCCTGAGTCTGACAATTGAATTTTTTTTACTTTCAGTTATAACTATAATTAACTAATAACTACTAATTGACATATCTTATAAATTAGAGAGAATAGTATCAAAATAGAACAAGTAAAATTTTTTTATTTTTGCCCTATTTAATAATTTAGTTATCAATCTTTGATAATAGCCAGAAAGGCCAGCATGAACTTCAAAAAATATACCCCTTTTATTATCCCTACCATTTCTCTGCTGTTAGTTTTATTTTTGGCATTTCGTTGGTATAACCTGCGGACTCAGAGGGATGCTGATTTAAGATTGGATGAGGTTAAGATCGATAATTTAACTGCAGAAGAAGCAGCGATTGTGGTTGGTTCTCCTGAAGCTAGCACCATTAATTTAGAACCTAAGGATGAAGAGTTAGTATCAGGACAGATTAGATATCATTTGGCCAACGATAGAGTTTTATTTAATGTGGTGGCTGAGTTGCCATATGATGATTCAGTGGCTTATCAAGTTTGGCTCAGTCCCAAAGATAAAGAAATATTTAGTAGAGGCTTTGTGTTGAGCTATGGTAAGGGTGGCTACACTGGTAGTGCCTCAGTCTCTCAAGATCAACTACCTTTAGAATTAATCATTACTAAAGAGATTGATGCCACAGATGATCTGGAAGGGGAAGAATTATTGAGGGGTGTGATTGAAAATACTGATGCTTTGCAGAGTGAGGAGTAAATTGGTACTTGAGGTCTCTCTCTGGCTTTGATAAGCTAGAGATATACCAGACATAAGCATCATGTCTTACAGGATGGTAACAAATTATTAACTAACCCTAAATGGGAAAGAAAAGGAGCATATATGAGTGCTTTCGCTTATACCAATTCCAAGGGTCAAACCTACTATCTCCACACGAGAGATGTGACCCTCAAGAACGGTCGTGTGCAAACTATTTATTTCTTTGCTCGAGACGTTCGTGACGGTTCTTTAACAGCTGTTCCTGCTGGCTACGAAGTTGTTGAAACTTCTAGAACAGGCATGCCGGTTCTAAAGAAAGCAAGGTAATTTTAACATTAACCTTTCACTAACCCGCATCTTTTAGATGCGGGTTTTTGGTTTTAGCTCAGTTATAATAAAATAAAAATATGAAAATTTTTTTAGGCGCTGATCATGGTGGTTTTGCTTTAAAAGAGCAAATTAAAGTCTGGTTAGAGCAGTTAAATTATACTGTTTCAGATTTGGGAGCAACTCAGCTAGATGCGCATGACGACTATCCTCAATTTGCCTTTGCTGTTGCTAAGGCTGTGGCTGGCGATCACACTGCTCTGGGAATCTTGTTTTGTCGCTCGGGAGCAGGTATGACTATTGCCGCTAATAAAATTAAAAACATTCGGGCGGTAGAAGTTTTTAGTATTGAGAGTGCTCACTCGGCCAAACAACACAATAATGCTAATGTCATTTCTTTATCAGCTGATTGGCTCACTTTTCAGCAAGCGCAAGCTATGATTCAAACTTTTTTAAACACGCCATTTAATCATGAGGAACGACATGTGCGCAGAATCCAGCAGATTAGTGATCAAGAAAATAAATAATCTTTTAATTTTAAAATTATGAAGTTTTATCCTTCTATTTTATCTGACTCAATTGAGGAAGTTGAATATCAACTGCAGGTGGCTCAATCACTTAAAAGCGTGGAAACGGTTCAAATCGATATTGTGGATGGTTTATTTGCTGATAATTTAACCATCACTCCTACTGATTTATTATCTTTAGAGTTCGGCAAGCTTAGACTTGATTTTCATTTAATGGTGGATGAACCAATGGATTTTGTGCATGAAATTATAGACGTGTTAGATCAGCTACCTGTTAGAGCAGTGATTGCTCAAATCGAGCATTTAAGCTATCCAGAGGAACTGATTAAAGAGCTCAAAACTCATCAACTTGAAATTGGGTTGTCTTTAGATCTGCATACTCCCATAGACGAGATTAAAACTGAAATTTATCAAGAATTAGGGTTGGTGCAACTGATGGCAGTTGAGGCTGGATTTCAAGGGCAAGTTTTACAGGATAGTATTTATTCTAAGATTGATCAACTTAAACAATTTTTATCAGAGCAAAACCTAAAGCCTGAAATTATAGTTGATGGCGGTATTAAAGCAAATAATTTAGCTAAGCTGAAAAAATCAGGGATTAATGCTTTGGTGGTAGGTAGTCTGCTCTGGTCAGCAGATAATCCCCAAGACATTGCTGCTCAACTTAACACTATTTAATAAAAATTAAGCGCTTGTTATGAAAACTAATATTAAAATTCCTACTCAATTAACTACTCATAAACTGGACAAAATAGCTTTTTTTGGTAGTGCCGACATAGCTATTGATCACCCTTTATATCAAGAAGTTTATGAAATTGCGCAGCAAGTAGCTAAGATGGGAAAAATTGTCGTTAATGGCGGTGGTCCTGGAGTAATGCAGGCCTCAACCCAAGGTGCTGCTGCTGCTGGTGGTCAAAGTGTGGTGATTACTTTTCAACCTAAAAATATGCCTCAATATGAATGTCACAATCAAGATAATCAAGCTACTACCGAAATCACCACTGCTGGTTATATTGAGCGGATGCTAGGTTTAATTTGTTATGCAGATTTATTTATTTGTTTTAAGGGAGGTACCGGCACTCTTAGCGAGTGGGCTACCACTTGGCTTATTGCTCATTTACATTCTGGTCAGCATAAACCTTTAATTTTATATGGCGAGTTTTGGCATGAGGTTATGGCAGTGATTAGTAAAAATTTTTTTATTGGCGAGTTAGAAAAAAAAGTTTATCAAATTGTGACTAATCAAGCAGAGTTATTTCAGGCTGTGAAAGATTATGAACAAGAATTGACTGCTCGAAAAGAAGTAGCTAAAACCTAAATAAATAATCAAGTAATTATTAAAATTTAGCTACTCGTTTTATGCTGTATACTAAATAGTAACTATTAATTATTGAATACCAAACAATACATTTTATCCTGCCTATGCCTCAAGTGATTACAATTGGCTCTGCTTTGGTTGATATTTTCATTCATACTCATAAGTTTCACGTTCAAGAAACAGCTCAGGGTGTAATGCTTTGTCAAACTTATGGCAGTAAAACCGAGGTCGATAATTTTCAGGTTTTAACTGGTGGCGGTGGTGGTAACACTGCGGTTGGTTTTTCCAGACTAGGTTTTGAGTCAGCTGTTATTTGTGAAACTGGTAAAGATAGTTTTGCCTATGTTGTGTCTCAAGATTTAAAAGAAAACAAGGTGGCTACTAATTTAATGATTACTGAAAAATTAGAGCAAACTGGCGGAGCAGTGATTATGGTGTGTGCTCAAGGTGAGCGCTCAGTTTTAGTACATCGTGGCGCAGCTGCTAGGCTCGATCCTTTTGATATTCCTCCTTATTGGTTATCCCAGGCTCAGCAAGTTCATTTATGCAGTCTTGGCGGTCAACAGGCAACCTTGGAAAAAATTTTTAAAACAGTGGCTCAGAGCGACCAAACTTCACTTTCCTGGAATCCGGGTGAAAAAGAGCTTTTATTTTTGGCTGAACGGCAGTTAGCCATTGAGCAAATTCCCTGCGAGATTTTTTTGGTTAACGAAGAAGAATGGTCAATGGTGAGCGCAGTACAGGGTGAGATTTTAAGGAATTTTCCTTATGTGGTAGTTACAGCTGGCACAAAAGGTGGTACTGTTTATGTTAAGAATCAAGACAGTTTTCATTTTTCTGCTCTAGATAATCAGGCTATTGATGCCACTGGAGCAGGCGATGCTTTTGCTGTGGGTTTTGTAGCAGGGATGATGTGGGGTAAAACTCCTCAAGAGTCAGCCCAATTGGGTGCGAAAAACTCAGCTTCAGTGGTTAATTACTTTGGAGCTAAACCAGGTTTATTAAAGAAACAAGAATTATTATGACGAACGTTAATTTAACCACCAGCGGTGTCAATAATGCCTCTAAAACAGATTATCAGAATGTATTTTTGCAAGAGGTAATTGAGTTGGAACATAAAGTCCAGGAAGCCAAGATGCCAGAAGAGCTTAAGCTCAAATGTCAAAAAGACATTATAGCTTTAAAGCGCAGCCTTCAATTAGACAGTTATGATGTTAAATATGAAAAAGTTAGTAAATATATTGAATGGGTGTTGCAAATTCCTTGGGCAAACTCAAGTCAGGATAAACTAGACATTAAACAAGCTCAGGCAGTTTTTGACCAACATCATTATGGTATGCAGGAAGTTAAAGATCGATTTTTAGAGTATATCTCGGTTTTGAAACTACAACAGCAAAATTATCAAGATCAAGAATTTAAAGCCCCAATCTTGTTATTAGTTGGTTTAGTGGGCACAGGTAAAACCACTTTTGGTTCAGCCTTGGCAGATGCTTTAGGCAGAAAATTAGTCAGAATTCCTTTTGGAGGCATGAGCTCTGCTCAAGAGTTAAAAGGTAATTCCAGATTAGTCTTAGGCAGTGAACCAGGGAAAGTTGTTAAGGGTTTGTGTGAATCTGGAGTTAATAATCCCATTATTCTGTTAGATGAAGTTGACCGCGTTAGCGATGAAGCCAATCAGGAAATTATGGGTGTTTTAGTTGAGCTTTTAGATCCTGCTCAAAATCATAATTTTGTTGATGCTTATATTGATTATCCTGTTGATTTAAGTAAGGCTATTTTTATTGCCACGGCTAATAATACTGGTAGACTGGCCACCGCAGTCATGGACAGGTTAGAAAAAATTGAGATGCCGTCCTATACTGATCAAGAAAAACTAGTCATTGCCAGAGATTACATTTTGCCTGAGTTATTAGTGAAAGCTGGTTTAAAACCAGATCAATTTACTATTCGGGAAGATGTGTGGCCAACAGTGATTAGACCATTAGGTTATGATGCTGGCATTAGAACTTTACAGCGAACTTTACAAAGTGCGGTGCGCAAAGCAGCTCGCATCATTGTCGAAAGGGGTTTTGAAAAAGTTATTATTACTAAGGAAAATTTTCAAATATTTTTGCCTAAATATTAATCTAAGCCATTATTAAGTTTTTATCTTACAGCTCTTAATT
>CAZTBN010000003.1:0-40861 GCA_964611955.1 uncultured Pseudomonadales bacterium
GTGGAGCTTACATTACAAATATTATTATGTAAGCGACAGAGGAGCAGATCAAGCTGAAAGCCTGGATCGCTCCAGGAGTGAAACTCCTTAGAAAGGAGCGAAGCGAATTTATTATAACTAAAATACAAAAAAGCGCCTAATAAATAGGCGCTTTTAAATTTAAAAATAATTTAACTTAACTGAGTTTTTGTTTAATTTTAATCACAAAAGCTCCCACTCCAGAAATAATGGTGCTAATAGTAGCAGTCATCATCTTGGTATCTAAAGCAGTATCAGCCACCTGATGAGTTTTGGTTGAAGCTGTAGCGTTCTCAGCATAAACAATTTTTTGAGATTGAGTTTGTGAGAGTTCCACTTTACAACGAGTGGTGGTTTGACCATAAGCACCAACCACAGTTTCGGTTTCGCATTCAGCAATACCATCTTGAGACTGGGTTTGCTCGGTTGAAGATTCAGCTGCAAAAGCAGAACCTACCATGGTGGTTAAACCAAGTAGAGTGATTAAAGATAAAATAATTAAAGTCTTTTTCATAATCTTGCTGTTTGTTATATATTGATATATTTTGATTAGTTACGATATTATATTATAAGCTGTGATAATGTCAAGCGGTAATCAAGTAAAAACTCTGTTATAGGACGAATAGTTTTATAAGATAGTTATGGGAAATCAATTAGAAAGGGATTTTAAAGAAGAATAATACTCTTACTTAATTAGGGGTAAAGGTTCTCACGCTGTCAATTTGTAGTAAAGCATACTTGCTGCCAAAAGGAAGATCTGCTTCATAAAGAGGATCATTCATGGTGTAACTACCGTTAACTCCAGACTTAAGTACAATAAAATGGCCATCGTCGTTTCCAGAGTCAATGTGAACAATAACTGGTCTGCCAGCGCTTAATTCTTGATCAATCACACTCAAATTTTGGCCAAAATAGCGGGTGTAGGCATATCCAGGTGGTGACGGAGGGGTACTCATATAAGCAGTATTTAAGACAAAATTATTGGGATTGCTACCAATGCTGACCGGATTAATATCATTACCATATTTTTTCCAGATCATAGCCACACTGGTAATAAAGCAACCAACTGAGCCAATAGTTTCCTGAGAATTACCAATGCGAGTATTACACCAGCGAGAGTCTCTTTGACTGTAAAACCAACCATCAGGCTGTGCCACCGGCCCACTGGTACAATAAGATGAGCCAAATCTAGAGGTGACAAAATCTCGATATGAAGCTAGTTCTCTCTGAGCTTGTGCCAGTAGTTGTTGATAAGTGGCTTCGCTATTTTTAGTTTCAGCTAATAGTTTTTGTTTGCTCGCCCTGTTTTGTTCTACTTCGCGACGTTGCTTCTCTAACTCGGCCCGTTTTTCTTCCAATTGAGCTTGCTTAACTTCTTTTAAATTTTTTTGTTCGTTATAAAGCAATCTCTGATTCTCAGCTTCTTGCATAGCACGAGCAATCTGTTTTTCTGCCTCTTGCAAATATCTTAGCTGGGAAATGAACTCAGGAAAATTATTAGAAGTAAAGAGAGCAATCATGGGGCTGGTGCGCGTCAGTTTATAGGCCGCTTGTGATCTGACAATTAAAATTTGAGTCAAACGATCCAGCGATAAACTTAAACCATTAATTCTTTCATTCAGATTAGTTAGCTCTTTTTCTAGTAAATTAATCTCATTTTGGGTTTGAGCAATTTGAATTTGTTGTAATTGAGCTTGAGTATTAATAATATTGATCGCATTAGTTAGAGTTTGGGCTTGTTGCTGAGAGTTAGCAATTTTTCCTTGTAACTCTATACTCATGTCATTTAGACATCTGGTGTATGCGCCTACATCATCCTCTTTTTTTTGATTACATTCTTCAATAGTAATCGCCTGGACGAGATTAATTCTTGTTGCTGCTAGACTTAAAACAATCAGCAACAGTATTCCAATGCTGTACTTAAAAACATTCTTCAGCTGGAGAAAAAACCATTTATTGACCATAGCGATTTTTAGACTGGACTGTTTCATCAAAAATATTAGTTATCTTGTTCAAGGCTGATCAAACAGTTTACTTTTTGATTAAATTTTTGGCAGCTAAAATACTAGCCAGACCACTAAACAAAAGGGCAAGACCAGTACCAAGTGCAAGTTGTATGAGGAAGAACTCGATGGCAATGGGGAAGGAGATGATCTGACCCACTACAGAACTTAACCAGGGGCTGATATAAAGGAAAACAGCATACATAAGCCCCCAACCAGCCATTGATCCAATTGCTCCATATAAAAAACCTTCGTAAATATAGGGAGTCAAGATAAAACCGTAATTGGCTCCAATATAACGCAAAATTGCTATTTTTTTCTTTTGATGGCTGATTTTAAAGCTAATAGTGCTGGTAATGATCAGTAAAGACAGCGTGATTAAGATGCCACTCAAAACTAGGCCAATAATTCTGATTGAGCTAATCCATTGCGTTAATTGTTCAAGAACATCTTGCTGAATCGAGATATCATCAATTTGGGAAAACCGTTTCAATTCTTGATGAATTTGATTCAGACTTTCTGGGTTGGCTGCAGCAATCTCAATGCTGGCTGGCAAAATATCAGCGCTTACCAGCTCTAGCAATAAAGGATTATCTTGTTTTTCTTGATAATAGTTAAAAGCATCTTGTTTGGAAATGACTTTAATAGAGTCAACATAAGACAGTTGCTCTAAACTTTCTTTAACCTCGTTAATGTCTGCATCTTCAGCTTTAATATTAAAAAAAGCAATGATCTTTGGCTGAGCTTCAAAATATTGCAAAACTTGTTGTGAACCCAAGAGAAAGATTGAAAAACCATAAATTACAAAAAAAGTTAAGGCAATCATCACCATAGCCATTAAACTTTTATATGGAGTCCGTCTCAGGTTGATTAAAGTAGTTTTGAATGCTTTCATGGCAGATTAATTAGCTTATGATTTAGCTGAGTTTTTTTTAGTTTTTTCTTTCAATTTTGATTGTGAATCTGATTCTGTTGTTGTTTTACCTGATTTCATGGCGAGTTTTTTAATTTTATTTTGAATTTTTTGGGCAAAACCAGAAATTTTCTTTGGTTGAATCTTGAGTTTAACTGGTTTTTTAAGCTCATTTTCTTGATCCGCTTCTTGATTTACTTCTTGTTTTATTTCTTGAGTATCAGTTGTTTTTTTGGTTGCCTTGACTATTGCTTGTGGTTGAACCTCCTTTTTATGAGGTTTTTCTGCCAAATTAGCTGTTAAATCTGAGCAAATTTCCTCTGAGTCTGCTGCTTCTAGATCAACATGTTTAGCTTTAATTTCTTTAATAATCACCGGATCATGAGTAGCAATAATTAAGGTGGTACCAAGTTCATTAATTTTTTTAAGTAAATTAATAATGTGATGAGCTGTTTTAGCGTCTAAATTACCAGTGGGCTCGTCAGCAAAAATTACACTCGGTCCAGTAGCTAGAGCGCGAGCAATGCTGATGCGCTGAGCTTCTCCGCCCGAGAGTTGTTTGGGAAACATTAAAGCTTTGCTGGTAAGTTGCACTAAAGATAAGAGGTCAGTCACTCTTTCCTCAATACTGGGTAGACTTTGCCCCTGAATGACTAAAGGCATAGCAATATTTTCCCAGACGTTTAATTCTTCAATTAATTTACAATCTTGAAAAACTGCTCCGATTTTTCTTCGGTGTAATGGCAGTTGCTTAGGTTTTATCTCTCGCAAGGACTGACCATCCATAGTAATATCACCAGATACAGGTTGATATTCTTTAATTAACAAATTTAGGATGGTGGTTTTACCACTACCTGAAGGACCAGTGATCAAAACTAACTCACCATCCTCAATATTAAAGGAGAGATTGGTAAAGGCAACTGTGCCGTCAGTAAAACGCTGGGTTACATTTTGAAATTGAATCATAACCATGAATCTAATATCTTTATATTAAATCACGTTTGAAGGAGTATCTGCAACCGAACTTTAAATTAAGCTAATTTAAAGTTCTTCTTCTACAGGAGGTTGGGCATCAATATTGATAATCTCGATTTTACCCACATCCATCAGCCATCCAGCTACTTGCCCATTATAAGTTTCTCCCCAAACCTTAACTTCCATTCCTACTAATTTATCTAGATCAGTCACAGTTGATGTTAAATAAACAGTTTGACTTACTCCGCCTGCTCGCAGCAGCTTATGAGAACCTTCGCCCTCAATTCCGCCAGCTTCAAGAAAACCTTGAGCACTATCTTTAAAATTATCAGAATTTGTAGAGCCAAAAACATCGCCATTAGAAACATTATCGCCAGCAATCTGTTGTAAAGGTTCAGGTTGAGAACTAGCACCAGTTTGAGTTTGTAAACGGTGAGCTCCAAACCCGGTGGTAGCACCGGCAATCAAGGCTACTAAACAAATAACGATTAATCCTTTTGTTTGTTTCTTTTTCATAGTTATTTCATCTTGACTAAAAGCAATCGGTCGGACAGGTGAAGATTGTTGCGAAGTTTGATTTTGACTGATTTTTTCAGTGGCGTCAACCGCAGTTATGGGTTGGGTTTCAGTTTCATTATTATCAGGTGAGGCAGTTAAATTTATTTTTTTCATAATTTAATCTTACACTATCGTGCTGAGATACAAAATAGGATTATTTAAGATTATTATAGGATTCCACCATAAAAAACTGACCATGGTCAACTTATTTTTTTAAAGTTTAACTTCAGCTTCGATAAATAGATCAAGATCACCATCTAAAACAGCTTGAGTGTCACTAGTTTCAACTTGAGTGCGAGTATCTTTAACTAGCTGATAAGGATGAAGCACATAATTGCGAATTTGTGTGCCCCAACTGGCTGGGTGATAGCTTCCCTTCTCCTGTTGCAAGTTTTTTTCTAGTTTTTCTTCCACTATGGTAGCGAGCTTTGCCTTAAGAATTTTAAGAGCAGTTTTTTTATTATCGACTTGGCTTCTTTCTTGCCTACTTTTCACTGTTATACCACTGGGCAGATGAGTTAGCTCCACTGCACTACTAGTTTTATTAACCGATTGACCGCCAGGTCCACCTGATCTGGTAAAATGCCAACTTAACTCTTCATCTTTAATCTCAATCTCAGTATCAGTATCCACCACCGGCATCACTTCCACTAGAGCAAAAGAAGTTTGACGCAAACTATCTGCATTAAAAGGACTAAGTCTGACCAACCGATGCGTGCCACGCTCTTTTTTTAAATAACCATAAGCAAAAGGGGCTTTAATCTCATAACTCACTTCCTTGATGCCAGCCTCTTCCCCTCTGATTTCACTGATGAACTCAACTTTCCAACCTTTGCGCTCAAAATAACGAGTATACATGCGAGACAGCATCTCTGCCCAATCCATAGCCTCGGTCCCACCCTGACCAGGGTGAATAGATAGAATAGCGCTATTTTGATCATAGCGACCGCTTAAAAACTGAGCAATATTAAGTTGTTGTACCAAGGTTTGTAACTTTTCAGCAATGGTTTGAGTTTCCAGTTGCATTAATTGCAGTAACTCCTCATCAGTTGTTTCTGCAGCTAAAGTTTGAGAAGTGATTAAATCTTGGGTTAGCTGTTCTAGTTCTTTAATCTGTTCTAACTGTTGAGTGTGCCAGCTAATTTGCTGCATCACCTCTTGAGCATCAGCCCGATTCCAAAAGTTAGGTTGCACAGTCAGAGCTTGCAACTGCGCAATTTTGTTTTGATGCACTAAAGCATCAATCTTTTGAATCAAATTTTGAGCTTGATCTATGAGTGGAGCAAAAGTTTTAGCGTCGGCCATAAACTGTGGTAATTATAATTTTTAGTTGCTAAAAGAATGATAGCTTATTATATACCCTTATGATGGTTAAAAACTTAAGTTTTGATCAAGTTGTTGTTCTGAAAATTGATCAAAATAATTAATGTAATAGGTAGTGGCTGGCAATCCCGGTTGTCTGAAAATGGTCCAAGTTTGTTGGGAATTAAGAGCTTGCTCAGGCGTAATCAGATAACTGCAGTTTTTGTTTGTTTGCTCTGGCAGAGTGATTAAAAATCCTAACTGAGTAGCCTGACCTTGCCAAATGGGAATAATGCCATCTTCTTCCAGTTTCAGTTGCTCATCTCCACATTTAAGACTGACCTTGTTAATCGGTAAATTAGTTACCAGGCGCTGATAATTAACATAGCCTAAGTGAGTAGCCTGGAGCAAATCAGGGTTATTCTCAATCAAGGCTATCTCTGCTTGTGATAGCGGTTGATTCTGATTTTGAAACTCTGTTTGAATGATAATTTGATGAGGTTGAAAATGTAGTTCTACTTGGCGTTGTATGGCTTGATTGGCCTTGTTAATGCCGACATTTGACTCTATTAAATATAAAAAATAATCAGTCGTGAAATTAAGCGTTCCTGCTAGTTGAGCTTGAACCAAGATGGCTTGAATCTCAGCATTAGTGCTGTAAGCCATTAAATCTTTGGAGTTTTTAGCTTGAGCTAACATCAATCCCAGTTGTTGAAACTGTTGCTGATCAAGTTTTACTAATTCTAGTTTGAGTACTGAGTATAACTGTTGTAAAAACTGTTTTTTTTGTTTATCGCCAGCGAAAAATTGTAATCGTTGTTGCCGAGCCAGTTGAGTCACATTTTCAGCTGTCACTGTTTGATTTTCTGGCTGATTACCAACAGCATCTGGCAAATAGACTGGGCCAGTAACAGTTAATAATTCTTTGATTAAGTTTAAATTAACTGAAATGAGTAAATCAGTGCTAGGTAAATTAGTTTGAGCTAGTAAAGCCAGAATATCAGTCGAGGCTTGACTAAAATCAGCTGCCCAGTTGGCATCGGTGAGCGCCAAACCTTTGCCTGCGCTGAGATATTGTTGCACTCCAGAGGGAGCACTCAGAGTGTGCGTGATTTGATTAGATAAATCGTAGATATCATAAAAAACTGGTTCAGTAAGAGCACCATGATTTAAAGTCATGGTGGCTAAAGAACCGGTAAAACCACCACCCGAGCGCAACTCATCGCTATTGTTAAGCAGTAATACGATGTGATGCTGACCTTGAGCCAAATGATTGATCACAGTGGTAAACTGTGTTAAGTTTTTTTGTGCTGACAGGAGTTGTTGTTGCTGAGTTTGAGTGCTGAGTTTTTGTAAAAGCCAACTTTTCTGAAAATGATTAAAAAATTGTTGATAATAGCTATTTAGTTGCACAAGATCGTTAATATTGTTTGTAGAAATAAGTTGGTTGGCCTTTGTTTCTTGACTTAACTCAAGGTTATAAGCCGGCGTGAAAGAATTGATGGTGTTTTGTAGATCTTGATGAAGGTTGGGAGTCAGCTGAATAATGCGCAATCCGTTACTCCAAGCCTCGATGATCTGAAGCTGATGGAACGTTAAAAGTTGAGCTGGTTGTAACAATAAATTAGCTATTTGTGCAGAGTTGCTAGCACTGGCAAACTGAAAATTTTGTAGCGATCGCACGCTTAAAAAAGTTAAAACTGCGGCAACACCTAGAAAAATTAATATTCCACTGATTATTTTCACCAAAATTTTGAACAGAAGTTTAGTTTTGTGCGTCAACAGCATGTGCGTGTCTCCATAAGACCTATTATAATAGGCTCTGTGCAAAAACATTCTCCAAAAAAACAAAATTATCATTTTTTAATTGTTCATGGTTGGTCATTAGATTCGACCATGAAAGGTCGTTGGCAACCTTTAATTAAATTATTGCAAGCAGCAGGGCACCAAGTAGAATATCTAGATTTACCTGGTTTTGATAAGCCTCTCGATGTTAGTTGGGATTTAAATGCTTATGCCAGGTGGTTAAATCAAAAAATCGCTCAAACTAAAAATTGTTTTGTGATTGGTCATTCTTTTGGTGGGCAGATTGCTTGTCGAGCTGCGGCCACTCACCCCAAAAATTTATTAGGTGTGGTATTAATTGGGCCAGCTGGCATTATTGATCGCAGTTGGACTAAACAGCTTAAGCGAGGTATGTTTAAAACTATGGCTAAAGTTGGTCAACTGTTGCCTTTTCACCAGAGTAAAAAAGTTTTGAAAAATTTGCTTTATAAAGTTGCTCGTGAACAAGATTATCATCAAGCTCCAGCTGTTTTAAAGAAAACCATGAGCAATGTTTTGCAAGATGAAGTGATTCAAGATTTACCCAACATTGAGGTACCAGTTTTAATTTTGTGGGGAGAGGCTGATAGTTTTACTCCTGTTAAGCATGCCTCAATTTTTCAACAGGGCATTAAACACAGTCAACTGGTTAAAATCCCTCAAGAAGGTCATCGACCTTATTTTACCCAGCCTCAATTAGTTGTTACTCACATTAATCAATTTTTAACTGATGTTGCTTAAACTGATTTTTTTTATTTTTTTTGCCATTAGTTATGTCATTAGAGCATTGTTGTGGTTAACGCGCCTCCAGCAAAAAGAATATCGTCGTGACAGATTATGGTCGTATTTAGTCACTCCAGATGGCATTAAAGAGTTATTAAAGATTTTTCCTAGGAAAAAAGAGTTCACTCGCATCGGACTAGTGAGACCTAAATTCACTTTAAGAATATTGGCAGTGAGTTTGCTCTTGAATATTTTGGTTGTGGTTTTATTAATTAAGTTTTATCCGTCTTCGTTATTAGAGCAACTGATTTTTTCTTTGCTGATAATTTTTTTTGTTCCTTTTTTAAGTTTGCTAGCCAATCTGCCGGCTGCTGTAATTTTTGAGTGGCAAGTGGCACAAAAAACTAAGCAAGCTCAAGCCAAAATTGCTCAAGGAAAACCTAAAATTATCGGCATTACTGGTAGTTATGGTAAAACCAGTACTAAAATTATTCTGCAACATGTTTTACAACAAAAATATTCGGTTTATGCCACTCCTAAATCTTTTAATACCCGCTATAGTTTAACCAGAGACATAGCCGATCATTATCAGGGCCAGGAGATAGCGATTATTGAGTATGCAGCTTATAAGCCTGGTGAAATTCAGGTTGTGGCGCAGAAAATAGCACCTGATTGGGCAGTTATTACCGGTTTTACCCAACAACATTTGGCACTGTTTAAGTCTATAGATAATATAATTCAGGCGAAAGCAGAATTGATTAGGGCACTTAACTCTGATGGTTTGGTGTTTTACAATGCTCAGGATGAGGGAGTGAAACAAATCATCGCCTTGGCTCGCGCACATACCAATGAGTTGACTGATGAGCAGTTTATTGCCTGCAGCGGTTCTAACTCTTTAATTAAGTTAACAGCACCGAAATTAAATTCTCAGGGAAAGCTCAGCTTTATTTTTTATAACCAAGAAATTCAGACTAAATTGGTAGGTTATCGTTATTTAACTATTATTCAAACAGTGATGACAATCGCTACCCAGCTTAAGCTCAGCTCAAAGCAAATTATCACTGGCTTGCAAACATTTCAACCACCGATCTTTTTTGTGAACTTTTTTCAACATCAAGATCAATTTTGGGTGTTAGATGATGGTCGGACCACCAATCAAGTTGCTTTTATGGATGTCATGGCTTTAACTCAAACAATTTCAACTAAAAAAAAGTTAACTGGTAAAAAATACTTGCTCACGAGTGGTATTGTGGATTTAGGTAGTCAATCAGACTCGATTCATTTAGAATTAGCTAAGCAGGCTAAAACAGTTTTTACCAACGTCATTTATAACGGCAATGTTGGTCAAGAGCAGTTTCATGCGGTTTTTGGTGATCAATTAATTACTAACACGCACACCATAACAACAATTTTAGCTTCTTTGTCCGATCAAGATTTGTTAGTGATTGAAGGTTTTATTCCTTTGTGGCTACAAAATTATTTAATTGTTAAAAAATAATATGGCTATTTTTAATAGTTTAGGCTCTAACTATCGCTGGCGCGAGATCATGATTGCCACTAAGCAAATTTTTTGTTCTAGTAAAAAAGCTTTTGCTCAAATGCAGCAAGAGTTAGAAAACTTTTTTCAAGGAAAAGCAGTTTTTTTATTTAATGGCAGAGACGCGATTGAATATTGTTTGCGCTCTTTTGAGATTGGCTCAGGTGATCAAGTCTTAACTCAAGCCTTTTCTTGTTCTTCATTGGAAGAAGCTATTAATCGAGTCGGAGCTCAGGCTGTTTATTATGATTTGCAACCGGAAAAACTTCAGACCAGCTTGACTCAAATTCAAACAGCTTACCGTCAAGCCAAAAATCCCAAAGCAGTGATCGTCCAGCACACCCTAGGATATGTTGATGAGTTATCATCAATTGCAGCATTCTGTCACGAGCACAACTTATTATTAATCGCTGATTTAGCTCAAGCCGTTGGAGCAACTGCTGCTAATGGCCAAGCATTAGGTTTGCAAGCAGATGCAATTATTCTCTCTTTTGGCAGAGATAAAATTTTGGATGCTGTGGTAGGTGGGGCAGTGATCTTAAAAAAACTGCCTACTCAGGATTTGTCATCAACCTTAACTCAACCGATTAAAACTAATATTTTACCGTTGTTACTTTACCCACATTTAACCTGGAAAATTAGAACACTTTATGGTTTAGGCATAGGTAAATTTTTTCATTGGTTGGCGCAAAAACTGGGTTTAATGACCACTGCCATTGCCAGTCCACACTCACATTATCAATCTTTTCCGAAAAAATTTTCCTTATTACTTTTGCATCGTTGGCAACATCTGTCAGCTCAGTTGCGTCATCGTCGCAAGTTAGCCCAGTTTTATTTTAGTCAGTTGCAAGGTTTAGCTTATGTTAAATTACCCATCACTGAGTTAGACATAAAATCAGGCACTAATCTGCGTTTTCCCTTATTGTTGAATAAATCAGAAGCAGTGGCATCACTGCTCACATTTTTAGCCCAACATCAAGTTTATTTATTTGATCGTTGGTATCGGCAAGCTGTAGACAGTGGACAGATGAAGTTTACAACCAGCTATGTAGCTGGCTCTTGTTCGCAAGCAGAAATTCTAGCCCAGAGAATTATTAATTTGCCTACACATCAAAATTTATCACTTAAACAAGCTCAAGAGATTATTAATTTAATTATTAACTGGAATCAATCTCAATTATGACTCAGATCTTGATCGAACCAATTACAGATAAACCAAGATGGGAAAAATTTGTTAAGGTTCACCCAGATGCTAATTTTTTGCAATCTTATAACTGGGGCTTATTTAATCAAAAGTTGGTTAAAAAATTTTTTCCCTTAGCTATTTTTGCAACTGGGCAACAGGTTGGTGCTGCCATGGTGATTAAAGAAACAGCAAAACGGGGTAATTATTTAACAATTGCAGGAGGGCCATTGTTAAATTGGCAAGCTGCAGACACTAGTGAGCTTTTTCAAGCATTGATCAAGTATTTGCAACAACTAGCACAGCAAGAAAACTGTATTTTTATTAGAATCAGGCCACAAGCTTTAGCTAGTAGTGCAGTTAAAAATATTTTTACCCAAGCCGGTTTAAAGCCAGCACCAATGCACTTAACAGCAGATTTAACTCTGCAACTAGATTTAACCCAAACCGATGAGCAGTTATTGGCTCAGATGAGGAAAAATACTCGTTATGAGATTAAAAAAGGTTTGAAAATTGGTGTGAGCACCAAACTGATTACTGATCTAAATTTTATTGATGAGTTTTATCAACAGCAACTATTTTTAGCTAAGAAACATAACTTTGTGCCTTTTGCTTATGAGTTTTTGCGTTTACAGTTTGAAACTTTCTTGGCAGATAATCAAGTTGCTTTTGTAAATTCGTATCAGAATGAACAGCTTTTGGCTTCTGCTTTTGTGATTTTTTATCAAAAAGAAGCGGTTTATCATTATGGAGTTTCTACAGTGGCTAATGAACGTTTACCAGGATCTTATGTAGCTCAATGGGCAGCTATTAGAGAAGCTCGAGCCAGAGGCTGCACAGTTTATAATTTTTGGGGAGTTTCTCCTTTAACTAATCCAGATCATCGTTTTGCTGGAGTGTCTTTATTTAAGCGTGGTTTTGGTGGGCAAGAAATTCAACATCTGCCTGCTCAGGATTTAGCCACCTCGCCTTTATATGGTGTAACTAAAATTTTTGAGTTGATTAGAAAAAAAACCAGAAATTTATAGGGGACTATCCTCTTCTAACATCATAGCTAATCAAATACTCTAGAAAAATGGCAGCTGGATCTTCCAATAAAAACTGTTGAAATTCTTGATAAATAACCTGTCGCTCATTTTGGTTTAGAGTTTGTCTGCCAGTTTCTAATAAACTGTCAATTCTAGTATTTCTATAGTTTGAAAAATTAGTGCCTTGTTCTGAGTGCCATAAAAAATATTGATCTGGATCAATCGGAATTTCTTGGCCAATTAAGAGTAGCTGAAAATTCTGTAAATCGGGAAAGTTAGTCACCTTTAAGTTAACGGTAATTTTTAAATTAGCGCACAACTCTTTTTCTTTAATATCGCTACTAGATTGACAGCTGTCTTGAGCTAAATTGCCTAGTTCTTCCCATTCTTGGGCAATACCTTCTGCTCGTTGTTGATAAGTTGAGGTAGTAGTTAGGTTTAATGCCAAAGGCTGATCGGGCAGACTGCTAAGTAATCTTTCCACTGCTCGATCTAAATCTTTAGTGTAGTCCTTACCGCCTTCTAAATAAGCCCAGGAGTTAGGATTAATTGGCCCGGTGGCCTTAAGATCATTGTTGAGTTTTTGCGTAGCATAGGCCAAAGCTTGTTTGACATTTTTAGTTAACATCGGATCATTATGATTAAAAAAAACAGCCAAGTATTGGTCATAATTTATTTTCTCACCAATGACAACCGATTTATCAGGCCAATCAGCAAGTTCTCCGCGTTGCTTAATATCTGATAAATAGTCAACTTCTCCTTTTTCAAAGCCAATAATAGCATCTTGATCAGTTAAATAAAAACGATATCTGAGATTATCTTTTGGTCCTTGAAGAGTAATCTGCTTGAGTTTATTACTTTTCATTTGATAGGAAATGATTTTATAGGGGCCGATGCCGATTAAAGTTGGTCTTTTGAAAAGGCCCAGATAGCGATCAACTGCAGGTTTTAACAGTGGCTCAGTGACAACAGCAGGAAAGGGAGCAAAAGTATCAGGTAGTTTAAAAATAATATCATTAGGAGTGCTAATGGTTTCTACATCTTTAAAATTATAATTGATATCATCTGGAGTGAGATCTTCACCATTCTGCCATTTGACCCCCTTTTTAATAATAAAACGATAAGTTTTACCATCGTTTTCTGTGACCCAACGTTCTGCTAATAAGGGTTTAATCGTTTGATCTTCTGGATTAACTGTTGTCAAACCAACACTAAGTTTATTTTTAATTTCTTGAGGAAGATTTTGTAAATTGTACTCACCCACAATACCAATGTATTTGTTGGGTTTAATGGAGATTTTTTTAGCCAAGTATGGCATGAGCAGTGAGAAGATCAGTACAGCTCCAATCACAGATACTACAAAGGTTAAACCATGTTTTTTTACATAAGCTGTGATGTACCAATAAAGTTTGCGCATTAATTTGTTAACAACTTAATTATTGCAAATAATCACCTATTTTCTACATACAATTAGTAAATTAAGTTTAAGATCGAAATGACAATAAAAAGCACCAAAGCAATAATCGTGCCAGTAAAAATTATTTTTTCAATCCCTTTGCGAGTATGATAGGTTTCACCGCCTCCGCCTCCGCCACCCCAAGCAGCGCCAATACCGCCTCCTTGAGATTGCAGTAGAATTAGAACAATCAAAAAGATTGAAATAATGATTTGAAAAATAGCTAAGGTTTGTTGCATATACTTCTTTTTATTTGAGCTTAACAATTCACTAGTTAATAATAAGCCTAGCGTAATTAAGGTTACTTGGCAATTGCCTGACTTCTAGTTTCTCTGATCACATTCACCGTGACTGTGCCAGGATAAGTGAGCTTATCTTGAATTTTATCTCTGATTTTAGTTGCCAATACAGTGACATCATCATCTTTAGATTGTTTAGGATTTAAGATCACTCTAATTTCTCGACCAGCTTTAACTGCATAAGCCTCTTCAACTTCTGAATAGCTGGTAGCAATCTGTTCTAGATCTTCTAATCTTTCCACATACTCGTCAATGTTTTCATATCTAGCTCCTGGACGAGCGCCTGAGATAGCATCGGCAATATAGACAACCATGGCTTCAGGGCTACTGAAAGCTGTGTCTTCATGGTGTTGAGCAATACAATCAATCACTGCCTGGGGCATATTGAATTTTTTAGCAATTTTAACTCCTATTTCTACATGACTACCGTCTGGAGTTTCAGATACTTTACCAATATCGTGTAATAAACAGCCGAGTTTAACTGTATTAACATCAACCCCTAATTCATGAGCCAATTTAATACCAATCTTGGTTTCTTCCAAGGTGTGTTTAATCATATTCTGCCCATAAGAAAAACGATATTTAAATCTACCCAGAATTTGAATTAAACCTGGTTGTAGATTATAAACTCCCACTTCTTGACATAATTCCTTGCCCGCTTCCATCATTGATGCATCAATATCTTCCTTAACTTTAGCAATTGTTTTTTCAATTCTTTCAGGCTGAATGCGACCATCTTTAATAAGTTTTTCTAAGGCAACTCGAGCAATTTCTCTTCTAACTGGATCAAAACAAGACAACCGAATTTCAGTGTCAGAATAATCAAGATCTAAATCAACTCCAGTTTGACGCTCAAAAGAGTGAATATTTCTACCTGATTTACCAATAATCTTGCCTTTCACTTCTGCAGAGGGGATAGCCACAATTGAAACAGTGTACTCAGAAACGAAATCAGTTGCTCCATGGCGCATGGCATCGATGAGAATTTCTTTTGATTTTTCTTTAGCTTCCAGCTGCGCTTCTTCTTCTTTTTGTCTAATCAATTGAGACATTTCTTGAGTTAGTTTTTTTTCTAACCCCTCAATTAAAATATTTTGTGCTTCTTGAGCAGTAGTGCCAGAAATTTCTTCCAGCCTTTTAAGCATTTTATTTTTAGTAGTCTCAATTTTTTGTTTAAGTTGCTCAATTGCCTCTTTATCTTGAGTTAAGCTAACCTCTTTAGTTTGGATCTCGTCTAATCTACGGTCAAGTTTATCAATTTTACTATCCAAAGCTCTTTGATGTTGATTAAATTCTGCTTCTTGTTTGCGAGCTTCTTGCTCTGCTTTAGCTTTAACTTGTAAAGCTTGATCTTTAGCCTCCACAATAATTTCTCTAGCTTGAGCTTGAGCCTCACGCAACATGGAAGTGATTTCTTGTTGAGTAGCTTGAGATTTAGCTGCAGCTGTTCTGGCTTCATTTTTTTGATCAGCTATTGCTTGGGCTTGTGCCTGGGTAGTTTGGCTGCTAACTGGAGTTGAGCTTGGTTCTACTGACCTTGAGTCAACTGGTTTAATAATAATTTTTTCCTGTTTTTTTTTGGCTATTTTTTGTTTATTTACTCTGGTTTTTGAAAACAAAGACGAGAGATTGTTAAAAAATGTCATAATAATTCCTTAATAATTTTTAAATAATAAAGTTAGGCAATTACTAACAGTAATTGCCTCAAGAATTCGCTATCTATAACAAGACAGCTATTCTGATTTACAGAGACGTGAAAAGTTCAACATGGAGAAATAACAAATTTAAAAAATCAAAAATTACGACGCACTATGATTTAAGTCACAATCCAGGATTAATAGATGGGTTGAATTTAGAATCATAAATAAATAACTAATGTCGTAATTTCTAATATAAATTTGTATTTCATCCTTGCGCTATAATTTTGCTAACCTAAGACTCGATTTTCATTATCAACTTAGCAACAAGGTCACGCTTAACTTATCATTGAAGCTGTCACGCTTCTGTAAGTTGCATTATAAGCTTTACAGGCGTTACAGTCAAATAAATTTATAGCCAATAAATATTTAAAAAAGATTTATTTATCAATGTTTTTCATTTATGTACCGAAAGCTTATTTTTCGTCTTGCTTGATCTTAGCCCAAATATCTTTTTCAATCTTTTCCATTAATTTTTCATTTTTTTCTAACTCTTCTTTACTCGATTCTCTACCTTGAGCGATCACTTCATCAGCATATTTATAAAAACTGCCGGATCTTTCCACAATATTCATGTTTACAGCTAAATCGAGCACATCTCCGCTTCTGGAAATGCCTTTGTCATTCATATCAAACTCTGCTTCTCTAAATGGAGGAGCAACCTTGTTTTTTTTGATTTTAACTCGATGACGACTGCCAGTGACAACCTCACCTTCTTTAATGGTACCGATTCTTCTGATATCAACACGTTGTGAGGCGTAGAATTTAATAGCATTACCTCCAGAGGTCGTTTCAGGACTACCAAACATAATTCCGATTTTCATTCTAATTTGATTGGTAAAGATGACCAAAGTGCCGGTGCGATTGATAGCAGCAGCAAGTTTTCTCATGGCTTGAGACATTAATCTAGCCTGAACTCCAACTTGAGAATCACCCATTTCCCCTTCAATTTCTGATTTAGGTACTAAAGCGGCAATAGAATCAATCACTACAATATCAACACCACCTGAGCGAATTAAGCGTTCTGCTATTTCTAAAGCTTGCTCACCGTAATCAGGTTGAGAGATCAGCATTTCATCTAGATTAACACCAATCTTTCTAGCCCGATTAGGATCAAGGGCGTGCTCAACATCGATAAAAGCAGCAACACCGCCTTTTTTTTGCACCTCCGCAATAGCATGCAAACATAAAGTGGTTTTGCCTGAAGCTTCTGGTCCATAAATTTCAATAATGCGGCCTTTGGGATAACCGCCCACACCTAAAGCTAGGTCAAGTGAGATAGAACCTGAAGGAACAGCTGGCATTTTGATCACGTTTTTAACAGAATCGCCCATTTTCATAATTGAGCCTTTGCCATACTCTTTTTCAATCTGTTGCATAGCAATATTAACGATTTTGCTTTTTTCACTCATGGTTTGCTCTTGTTGAGTTTGTGATGCACTTACTTGATCATAAGTGACTTTTTTTTCTTCTGTTTTAGTAGAGGCTTTTTTAGTCATAAATCATCCTTTATCTTAAGTTAATAAATAATAGGTTTGGTTTTTGTTCACTAATTTACTATACTTAACCTTTAGTAAAAAATGAATAGTGAATTTATTTTTTATCTGGATTAAAATAGAGTAACTTAAATATTAGCAATTAATTCTGACTTTTAGCTGACAAATTGATTGCAGTTTTAAGAAGCAAGAAGGAAGTAGTTTAACAAAATAGAAAACGGGCTGTGGCTCAGTTGGTAGAGCACGCGCATGGGGTGCGCGGGGTCGCTGGTTCGAGTCCAGTCAGCCCGACAAATTAGGAAATCTAGATTCGAATCTAGATTTCCTAATTTTTGGGGTTGCAGTGGATCAACCACTGTTCTGCCCTAGAGTGCGCAACACTTTTATTTAAAAATTTTCAATCTCGTGTAGCACCCGAGTAATACTGAGAGTTTTGCTGAGCAAAACGAACAGTGGAGTCCAGTCAGCCCGACAAATTAGAAAATCCAGATTAAAATCTGGTTTTTTTATTTTTTTTGTTAGGGATGCAAAAATTATTTTTAATTTAGCCAATTGACTTATCACCACTCTCAACAATCTCTTTTTTCGCGTCTGCCCATTCTACAATCTGCTTGAGTCTAATAAAAGACAGATAACCGATAATGGCTTGCATGAGGGTGACGGCTGGCAAAATAATTAGGTCAATTAATATTTGTATGAATTCACTCTGCACTGGTAACAAGGCAGTAGTAATCTCGCTAGTAAGGTTTACAAATATTTGAGAAACTAAACTAATAATTATAGCGACTGCGAGATAGTGCCACAGTTGCTTAAAATTTTTAAACCACATTTTAGTATAGTGAACGCTGGTAGTTAAAGCTTTTATCCCTTTAAGATCATTAAGGATAACGAGATAGGGAACGTGCATAAACAGAACCGCTAGCACTAATCCAGGTAAGATTAAAAAAACTAAGCCGATCATAATAAAAAGAAACTGCATTAGTCCAGCCACCAGTAAAGGAATAATTTTAGCAAAAGCTTGTTTAAAAGCAGTGCCTACTTTAATATTTTCTTCTCGATAATGTAAAAAAATAATTGAGGCAATCTGAGAGGCTAGCATGATGATCATAGCAAGAATGAGAAATCCAACCAACATACCCATTCCAGGCATAAACAAAGAGCTAAAATCAATATTAGATGACTCTGAGGAGAGTAACCCAGCCATATTAAAAATCGTTACCCCAGAGAGGATCACGATTGCTAACAAGGCAATTATGGTAACAACAACTGATGGCCCTAAGATAACGATTGCTAGTTTTTTCCAATGTGTGGCTAGAATTGCCCAGACTTCTTTAAAAATTTCAGTGATAGTTTTTTGAGATAACTCATCGCTATCACTATTATTGTTAGCGGTATTAACTTCAGTAGGAACTGCAGTTTCAGTTGCCGAGTTTTTATTTTTTGCTAGTGCTTCATCAATTTCTACTTCAGGCCATTTGTTTTCCAGTAAGATAGTTTTAATTTCCTGATCGGTATTGCCAGCTTCTCGGGAATTTTTTATCCACTTTAAAAGTTCTTGATTGATCATAGACAACTCAATAATTGGTTAATAAGGGATGACTAAATTTTCAGGGGGGTTTTAATCATCTGTATCTAAAGAAATGATTTTTTGTAGCCAAGCTGAGGCTTTTTCATATAACGTTAACTCTGGTTTTTTATGCAGGAGTACTTCTGATAAGATCTCGGTTAAAAGGGCTTTATTTTGTTTGCCCAATAACAAAGTTATCCTGCCAGGAAATCTAAAGCTGGCGATATTAAGCAATGTTTGATTATATTTTTTGTCAAACCAAAAATTACCTAGTTCTTCCCAGTAATAAAGATTTTTTTCGATATGGATACCATAAGTAGTTATCTTGTACTCAACATCAATCGGAGGAATCACTGACAGCACATAAACTAGGAAAACTATAGAAATTACCACAGTCACTGCAGTCAGTTGACCAGCAAAACCCAGGATTAAAGAAATTAACAGAGCAATAATAGTGACTGTACTGAAATATTTTTTGTTATGTTTTCTAAATGGTCGACTCGGAGCCATCCACTCAATCACCGTTTCCTCTGGCAAAGGACGATACATACCTGGAGCAATACGAGATTCCTCGATTTTGCTGTGAGGATATTGACTGGCATTAGTTTGAGCTGATTCTGTAGTTGGCTGATAGTTTTCTGGCTGCTGAGCTTGAAATTCTTGTTGATAAAGGTTTGAAGATTGATCTTGATCCTGTTGCGCAGGCTGTTCAAAAACTTGATGCTGAGTACTTGCTTGATCATTGGCTGCAGCCTGATCTCTAGACTTAAATTCTGGAGTAGGGCTTGATTGCTGATCACTTGGTAGTTGAGCATTTGGCATACTAAATACTATACAACAAAAAAAGCTTACACGCCAACCATTTATCTGCTAAAATTAGCAGGTTGATGATTGATTTAAAGCTAATGAGCTTTAAAAAGTTAAGCGATGGTTTGAGTTAAACAAAGGAGGTGTCGCATAGTGGTCAATTGCACTAGTCTTGAAAACTAGGGCTTCACAGCTACGTGGGTTCGATCCCCACCACCTCCGCCAGTTAGGAAAAAATTTAAAAATTACTATCTCAATTTATGAAATCAGTTTCCTTTTTTACCCCAACGTTGTTGAAACTGATCATCGCCAGTTTGCTGTTTGTATTTTTTGTCCCTTTTATTAGTTATGATACAGGCATTAGGTGTGTTCAAGCTCCTTGTCCCAGTTTAACCAATATTCCCATTGCGACATGGATGCTGATCAATCCTAGTTTTAGCAATCAGTCTTTTTCAACAATTAAGTTTATTTTGGGTTGGCTGAGTTCTTACTTGGTTGCTTGTTTTTTCATCTGGATAATTAAGAAAATAAAAAAAGTAAGAGATTAGATTTTCTGGTAAAAGGCATGATATATCTTTTGTTGCAACTCCCACTAGCTATTTATAGTATTCACTGTTACAATATCTCTTCAATTAATTTATTTTTTATCTATCGAACAACTTCGGTTACCTATTTTGCTTTTAACTTATTTCCCTAAATTTTATATGCTTTTTATGAATTATTAATTAGTTCTATTTTATAGAAAAGGAGATCATATGGAAAACAACGATCAAACAAAAGAACAAGGAACCGTTAAATGGTTCGCTTCTGACAAAGGTTATGGTTTTATCGCCCCTGATAAAGGTGGTGATGACGTGTTCGTTCACGTAAATAACCTAGTTGGCGTTAACACCTTGAAAGAAGGTGACAGAGTTGAATTCGTAATTGGTGAAGGCCGTAAAGGACCACAAGCCAATGAAGTTACTTTAGTCGCAAGTGCTGAGTAATTTTAACGTTCAATTTAAATTAAGCCCACTTTTTTAAGTGGGCTTTTTTTAGATCAAAGAAATTTATTTAGCAATTTTAATGATAAAATTAGCTTAACATTTATTATTGTGTACCTATGCCACGTTGGTTACGTTATGTTTTACTAACATTACTAGGAGCCTTGCTGGGTTTGCTGTATTTGTGGTCTACTCAATCTCAAACAGAGCGCATTAATTTAGAATCTGATTCACTTTGGGTTGAAGAACATCCAATTGCTCCTGTGGCACCATCAACTACTATCACGATTTTGTTTGGTGGCGATTTGATGTTTGATCGCAATGTTAGGCTGATGGCAGAGCAGAATGGTTATGATAATTTAATTTCTCCAGCATTACGCCAGTTATTACTTGATCAAGATTTGGTAGTAGCTAATTTAGAAGGTCCTATTACAGAAAATAACTCTTTAAGCGCAGGTACTGGTCCAGGAGATTTAAATAATACTCGTTTTACTTTTGATCCAGAGATAGCTAACTGGTTAGCCACCAACAATCTCAAATTAGTTAACTTAGGCAACAACCATATGCTAGATTTTGGCGTAGAGGGCGCTCAAACTACTTTTAAATTTTTAGATCAAGCTGGGATCAAGCATTTTGGCTGGCTATCAGCAAACTCAACTGCGTTATCCCTCAATAAAATTTCTACCTCAATCATTGTGAAAGGTAAAACTCTTGGTTTAGTCAATTACAATCAGTTTGGTGAACAGCCAATTGAAATTGTAACGCAAACCATTGAGCAGTTACGACCCACAGTTGATTATTTAATAGTTTTTACCCATTGGGGTATCGAGTATGCTTTGCAAGCTAATGCAGTGATTACAGAGCAAGGCAGGCAGTTTATTCAGTCTGGAGCTGATTTGGTCATTGGCACTCATCCTCATGTGATTCAACCTTATGAAGATTATTTAACTGGTCGGATTTATTATTCTTTGGGGAATTTTATTTTTGATCAATACTTTCAGCCAGAGGTGCAACAAGGTCAGCTAGTGCAGTTAGAGTTAGAGTTTACTGATGCAGAGGCTACTCCCAGTGCCAGTTTTAAAGAGTTTGCAGTTTTAATGCAACCCAAACAACCGGTGGAACTTGCTAGCGACTCAGCCAGTTTAAATTAAGCTGAAAAGTTCAGGTTTTTGTAAGATTTTTTTATTAGGCTGTAATAATGATTTTGTTTAAACTCAGAAATGTCTTTCTTCAGAATAAGATTACTAGAGGACAGCAAGAGTTTGTCGTAAATATTTTTAGAGAAATTGGATCTGGAATGGCGATAGCGAGTTTGTTACAACTTTTAATAGAAAGTGATTTTAACAATAATGTTGACCTCGCTCTTTTAGTCGTTATTATATTATGGTACATTGGTTTTAATATATCTAAAAACATAAAATATGATTAATTTTATTACTAACCTCGATCCTTTTAATAAAGGTGTTTTAATGATTGCTACACCTTTAATTTTGTTTTACTTTTGGTTAAAAATTTCTGAAAAAATTCTAGATAAAGAAGATGCTGAAAAAGCTATGAAAAAATCAAAATGTTAAATTTTTTCCGCAATATGCATCCAATGATTTAGGATTGGGATTTTTAACCTTAGTAGCTCGTCTTTTTTTACCTCTCAATTTTACTTTCTGAAAAAGTGCATGGCACCGGTCCCGATTCTAAAAAAGAAATCAAGTAAGATTACTGTTTATTTCTCTTGTAACTCCCTAAACCTATCAAACTGCCAGTCATCACTGCTAGATCAGCTGTGATTTGCAATACTGGTAGCCAATACCAGCCCTGTGGTACAGCTTCAAGATTTTTTTGGATTGCCCAGACTAAATAAATCACTAGCCAAAACCCTATAATCATAACAAGCCGCTCGATTGCCACTGGAGTAAAACTCAACAATCCTAAAATTGCCAAAAGTGCCAGTAAATAACGTCCAAATACCAAGACGACCTTAGGGCGTAGAATGCCAGACTGAATATCTCCCTGAGCGAATCTAAAGATCATTGTGCTAAACTCTTTTAAATTTTTGCGAGGTAGCCAAGCCACTAAAGCATCTTGAGCAAAATTAAACTTTAATTGTAGTTTTTTAGCTCGATAGAAAAACTCAAAATCTTCATTTAAAGCTAGGGTTTCATCAAAACCGTTTAATTTTTTCCAGGCTGATTTTTGCATCAGCACGGAACGAGTGGTGGGCATGAAGTGGTCAGGATTTAATTTACCTGGTGTGATTAAGGTATAAGCCACCACGGCTTGTTCAAAAGCAGTAGCAGGCAAACCATAAAAATAGCCACCCACAATATCAGCTGGAGAGGCTTGGTAGGAAGCGACTAAGTTTTTTAACCAATTAGGTTGAGGAATACAGCCAGCATCAGTAATGGCGATTAAATCATGCTGAGAATGCTTGATTGCCCAGTTGCGAGCCTGTGAGCGATTAGAATTAGGCAACTTTTTTAAGGTAAAGTTAAGTTTTTTTTGAGAAGATAAAGGCAGATTATTAATATATTTTTCAATTATGACAACTGTTTGATCTTGCGATCCGCCATCAACAATAATAACTTCATTAGGCAACAGCGTTTGTTTGGTAATGGCCTGAAGAAGCAACTGGATAGTATCAGCCTCATTTAAAACAGTCATGATTAAAGAAATCTGAGCTTTTTTCATGGCCTTATTATAAATCTTTTGCTCTGATGTGTGTGGTCTGCACAGTTGATTGCTTTTCATTTCTGCATAAATTAAACTTAAGTTTAAGACCAATATTATTAATTATTTAATAATTTTATTGTGCCAAATACCTCAACAACACTCAACCCACAACCGTCTGATCAAGCAGTGTCAGAAGCCAATAACCATCAAGCAGGCCAAGATAAGCTTGCTGCTGCGCCAAATGATCGTGCCGCTAAATCTTCTGGAAAAAAACCGTTAATCTTGGTGTTAATTATCATTTTCATTTTCACTTTTGTTGGTGGAGTGTTAGCTCACTCTTTGGGTATGTTTTCTTTTTTAAATTTAACTAATCGTGATATAGAGGAACCAGCAGTTACTTCAACAGATCAGAATTCAATCTTAGAGAATCTTGTTGAGCCAGGCGAGAATAACTCAGAATCTCTTTTTGTCGGTAAGCTGACTAAACTTGATCAAGATTTACAATTATATAAGCCTTCAGAGACTGATCAAAATACAGATATTCAGCTTACTAGTATTTATTATTCGGCAGGTATTTATAATTCTGGCAGTTTACAAGGCTATACCAGAATTGTGGCCTTTCGAGAACCAGAGGGTCCAGGTGATGTTGAGGTTTATATTTTAGCAACTAAAGATTTTCAAACATACATCTTGCATGATCCGCAAAATTTAACAAAAAATTCTGCAGAAGATGATTGGGACAACCCTTTTCATTATTTAGATAAAAATAAGATTGCTAATACTCAAACTTTACCTACTTATTATGAAGAAACTATTAAGCTTGATAATACTTTTGTTTTGCTCTTTAAGAGTTACGCAGTTGAATACTTAGTTAATGGGAAAGATTCAGCAGGGCAAGACATTTATCAGTTGGATTTACTTACTTCTTTATCTGGTTTTCAACCATTAACCTCTCCTGATAAAAATCTTCAACTTTATTATAGAACTTTTGAGCCAATGCTTGAGTTCGAAGAGTTGACCCCTGAAGCAGTTAAAACTCAGCAAAAAATTGCCAATAAATATTATGCGGGCGATACTACTGTTTTAGCTCTAGATTCAACTGGTTTACCAGTTTTTTATTCATTATCTACTAATCAAGAAGTTGCTAAATACAAGCAACAGCTGGTTAAATTTGATCAGCAGTATCAAGTATATCTTCAGGCAGTTCAAGATTATGATAATGGTCTCATGACAGAATATCCTGATTATCCAGAAGCTGCTGAGAAACCAACCTTGGGTTTTAACAGTTCGCAGATTCAAGCCAACCAAAATTTACCTTGGTTTGATAAATATCATGCTGCTTTTGGCAGTGTGTGCGGTCTTGATTTAGCAACTAAACTTATTACAGTTGAAGAATCAGAGCTAGAACCAGTTGGGACAGTTTATGGCTTAACTCTCTACAAACTTAAAGATCAAAATCATGATTTAAATAAATTAGCTTATGCGCATAAGTTTAATTATTACATTGAATCATTGGCTGATGGACACGATGACTTTTCTAGTATGAATCCTGGCAAAACCATACCATCTTATGAAGCATATATTGCACAAAATCCATTATTAATCTTAAAAGATTATTGGCAAAGATGGGCAGTTGTGGGAGAGTACGACTTTGTGTTGCCCGGCGGTTGTGGCAAGCCGGTTATTTATTTATATCCAACCAAGCCAACTGAAATTGAAGTCAGGTTGCTCAAACCAGTCCAATTTTCAGCTGTTATGCCTAACTATCATCAGCAATGGAAAGTTTTAGCCCAGCCCAATGGTATGCTGACTGATCTTCAGCCAGAGTTAACCTCATGTCAAGCGATTGACAGTAATATTCCTGGTTTAGAGTATGCGAAGCAAGCTTGTGAGAATAACAGTTATCCCTATTTATATTGGTCAGGTAATGTCCTTGATACTAATTATCCTAAAATTGATCAAGGTTGGGTGGTGAGTAGGTCAGCAGTGAGTGAGTTTTTAGCTACTAAATTAACTGAAATGGGCTTATCTAAAACTGAAAAAACAGAATTTTTACAGTATTGGTTGCCTCAGATGTTGGCTAAAAAGGCTAATTATTATCGTATTAGTTTTTTACAAACTCATCAGCTGAATCAATTTATTCCTATGGAGGTTAAGCCTGCACCTGATACAGTTTTTAGAATTTTTATGGATTATAAGCCATTAGCAACCTTACCAGAGCAGTTACCAGCGCCACAGTCTTTGCAAACCTTGAATAGACAAGGATTTACTCTGGTAGAATGGGGTGGGCTGAAACAGTAAATTTGTTAAAGTGAGCATTAAAGTTTGGATTAAGGTTAGGTGAATTGATTGTGATTCAGGCAAAAGACTTTGTTTTGCGATCAGCAGATTGGTAGGGATTTTTATCTAGAAAAGTTTGCTGAGGCACAAGTTGAAATAAGTCGCTCTTCTCAAGCTAGCTGTGAGTTATCATGCCCATGTGAAAAGAGTTAAACTATTTTTTAAAATGAACTCAAACTTAAAAAAAACAGGCGCTCACAAAAATCTACTGATCATCACTCCCTATTTCCATCCTCATTTAGGTGGTGTAGAAAAACATGTTTTAAAAATTAGCCTGTTATTGCAACAACAAGGCTGGCAGATCAAGATCATCACCCGCCAACATGATCCAGCGCTGGCTACTCAAGAGCAAGTGCAAGGTTTAACTGTAAATCGCTTCAGTTTTCCTAATTTAAGAGTTTTAGGCTTAGTTGTAATCTGGTTAAAACTGTTAGCTCGCTATTTTCGGGTTTTTAAGCAGGCAGACATCATTCAGGTTCACGATGTTATGGTTTGGTGCCTTTTGATGCGTTTACTATTTCCCAGAAAAAAGTTTGTGCTTACGGTTCACGGCTGGGAAGGAGTTTACCCCATACCTTTAAAAAATATTTGGCTAAAACAGCTCAGCGCCAGATTGGCTAATAAAGTGATCTGCGTGGGTGCTTTTATTAAAAAATATTATGGCATTAGTTGTGATCAAGTCATTCTGGGCGCTGTTGCAGATAATATAGTTATTGGTCAGGAAAAAAAGAAAGCAACAAGTCCTATAAGAATTGTGTATGTGGGTAGATTGGCTAAAGATACTGGGCTATTAATGTTGTTAAAAGCTTATCAAAAGTTGCCGATAAAAGTTCAACAAACTCTCAACTTAAGTTTTATTGGAGATGGAGAGCTAAGGTCGCAGTGTTCAACTGTGGGTGAAGTTTTAGGTATGGTTGACGAAACAAAAATCAGCACCCAATTAGCACCAGCGCATCTCTGTTTTGCCAGTGGTTATTTATCAGCTTTAGAAGGCTTGAGTGCTGGCTGTTTAGTTGTAGTTGGATCAGCAAATCAGCTGAAAAAGGACTATTGGTCAATGAGCGAATTAGCTTCTATAATTAAGATTTGTGAGACTGAAAATGAGTTGGTCACTGTTTTAAAACAAGCTCAGCAATTAGTGGCAGATTATGATGTAACTGCGAATTCAACCTGGACAAAACAATACAACTGGCAAACTATTGCAGCGGTGTATAGTGAGATTTATTCTTCTTGATAATTTTACCTTTCCTAGTTAGTGTTTCCCAATTAAAACGATAGTGGCTTAAAGTCCTATAATATTTGACATATTGGACGTGTTTCTATATAATTCGATATACTTAAATAATAAATGAACTATTTGTATTGAAATTGAAATAGTTTATTTTGATGCTTAAGCGCTAGTTAATAACTTAAATAAATTTTGGTCGACGGCTGATTGCTAATTAAGATTAGTAACAAGCTGTTGATCAGCATCAAGTTTGCCTGCGCTCTTAGCGAGTGTTAGGCGAATCGGTTGATTAATAGCGGATAGTTGTCTTTATTTATAAAGGCAACGGTTCTTTAACAAGACATACAGAAAGAAACGCGACATGCGTTTCTCCTTTCTGCTGTTTGCTATCACCTAACGGTGAGTGGCTCTAAGTTGATTATAGATAACTATGGATAGTAGTTATAAAAGTTTAATCAGTTTGGAGCCACTCATTAACCTGATTCTTTGCCAACCTGGCAAGGATTCAGTGGGTGGTAATCAAATTGGTGGTATTTGCTCGCCCAGAGCGGGCGAGCCAAGAAAAAAAGGGAGAAGAGGAAATGAACGCGAAAAAAATGCTATTGGTTGGTTTGTTGGTTTTGGTCGCCGTGATGGCGGCCAGCTGCGCTCAGATCGAGGGCTACCAAGTGACGGCGCCAGATGGTGCCGTTTACAAGGTGGTCCAGGTCTCGGGGGCTGTAACCCCGACGATCATGGCGCCTAGCGCGACCGACATGCCGACGGAAACGGCCACGGTTACGCCGACGGCCACGGTCACCACGACGGCCAATGAGACGGCAACGGTCACGTCCACGACCATGGCCACGCTGGCCGCAACGGTCGCGCCTAGCGCGACCATCACCCTCACGCTGGGGGTCGAGAGCCGCGAGGAGCGGCTTGAGCGGCTTACTCAGGTCTTCAAGAATGGCCTCGAGCCCATGCTCAAAGAGGCGGGTTTCGCCTGGAGTTCTCTCCGGGTTGAGGCACGCCAGATCGAGGAGGAGGTCAATGTCGATGAGATATTGGCCTCAGGTGTCCAGGTTGAGGTTACTGGACTGACGGCCCCCTGGCCGTCGGGCTTTACCACCGACCGTGAGGTAGTGACGGGTCGGGGATATCAACCCGACCTAAGGAACCCGTCCAAAATCTGGACGGACGTGGTGGGCTACACAGGTCCGGCCACTTTGTGGCTGGACCTTTCGGACTGGGGCCAACTGGCCCCCGTCACGCCGACCCCGTAAGGGGTCGGAAGGGGGTCGCCTCTCGCGAGGGACCCCCAGCGCGATCTGTATGTCTTCATCCCCCCTCTCTTTGGGCAAAAAAAAAGCTCTTAGAGAGGGGGAGATCCCTTAGTTTAGAATTTTCTTTTCTAGTTTAAGGAATCTCTTTGAAATTTTATCTGCTCAATAAAAATATAATGATAAATAAATTAATTAAACAATTTAATACTAGTGATACTAGTTTGATTATCTCTGGTTATCCTCAAGAAAAAGGAAAGCAGTCTAATCATGGTATTGCCTGGTACACACAACAAAGTATTGAGCCAATTGCTGCTAAATTTGGCAAACAGTTTGTGGTGCTTACTGAAAATAATGCTAATACTACTGTCTCAAAATTAGAAAAACATGCTCATAATAAGGTTTTAGTGTGGAGATTGTTTGATAAATCTAAAATTTATTTATATCCTCAAATTTTAAGAGCTTTAAAGAATTTTCCAAAAATTAAACAAGTTTTTGTTCATAGTGAGTTTGGTACTAAAGGCATGTGGCATTTCGCTTTGCTGATCCCTTTTCTGTTACTGATAAAACTTACTGGTAAAAAAATCACCTTTTTTTCTCATAATGTTTTAGATAATGTGCAGATGTTGTCAGGACATTTAAATTTAAGTTCTAACTCAATCTTGACTCATTTTTTAAATTTAGCTTTGAAAGTGTATTATTTTTTACTTGGAGCTTTAGTTAATAAAATTGTAGTTTTAGATGAAGTTTTGGTTAAAAGACTTAAAACTTATGTTCCAGAACACAAAATAGTGTCTTTACCGATTCCAGTTGAGTCAAAAAAACCTAAGATTACCCAAGCTCAAGCTAAAAAACAGTTGGGTTATAAAAAAACTGACAAAGTTTTGTTATTTTTTGGCTTTGTTACTTGGTACAAGGGTGCTGACTGGTTAATTAAAACATTTGATAAGTTAGTTTCAAATAGCAAGGAACCAGTTAAGCTTATTATTGCTGGGGGCCCTTCTTACTCACTTAAAAATAAGCCATATTATCAAGAATATTATCAACAGTTGGTTCAACTGGCTGATAAAAACCCCAATATTACTCTGACTGGTTTTGTCAAACAAGAACTGATTGAAACTTATTTTCAAGCTGCTGATCTTACAATTTTTCCTTATCGCGGTTTGATGGGTGCTAGTGGCAGCATGAATCATGCCCTTTCTTATCATAAACCATTTGTGGTTAGTCAAGACATGAAAGAAATTTTGCTAGCTACTGATATTAAAAAAATCTTAGCAATTCATAAACTTCAAATTAATGATCTCACTTTCTCTTTAACTACAGATGGGCTAAAATCAGTCATATCATTAATTAATCATGGTTATAAACTTAGAGCCTTATCAAAGATTTCTAAAGCTATAGCTCAGTCAAGAAATATTACTCAACAAGTTGATGAAGAATATTGTAAAATTTATCAAGACCAAACTTTGCTTAATCAATCAGCCTATCAATTGGGCTAAGAGTTTAAGCTGGGCCATTCTCCTTCTCGTTTTAAGTGTTGTTATCATCACTAATTTTCATGGTAGTTATTGGTTAATTGGCTGGGATAATATTCAACCTGAATTTGACACAACTGGTAATATTTTTAAGGCCTTAACAGCTGTTTGGCAAAACAATCAGGGTTTGGGACATGTGGGAGGTCATGGTTATGCCGCTTTATTACCTCATGCCATTTTTATTTTTCTGTTGGATTTGTTTTTACCAGCTCATTTAATAAGACTAATCTTTTGTTTTTTAATGCTTGTAAGTGGTGTGATTGGAGCGAAAGTATTATTGACCCATTTTTTTGAAAAAGATGACAATAAAGCTTGGATAAGTTTAAGCGGTGCTTTATTTTATTTATTTAATTTAGTTACAATACAAAATTTTTATGCGCCTCTTGAAACTTTTATTATATTTTATGGTTTGTTGCCCTGGGTTATTCTGTCGTTTAGTAAATGGTTTAATCAACCCAATCTTACTAATATTATAAAATTTTTTGCTATTAATGTTTTGTTTTCCAGTATCGGTTTTATTCCTCCTGTTTTTGTGGTTTACAGCTTGATGATTGGTTTTATGTTGTTTTTTGCCTTGTTCCAGAAAAAAATTAAGCTAAAATCAGCATTGTTAATCCCCTTAGTTCTTCTAGTAACTAATGCCTACTGGTTATTACCAGTTGGCTATTTTACTTTAACCCAGCCAGACGTTTATTTAAATTCTTATAACAATCAGTTATCTACTCAAAATTTTAATTATGAAAGCACTGACTATGGTAATTTATTAGACACAATGTTATTCAGAAGCTTTTTTCTAGATGCTTTAGATAGCAAATCTAGCGAAGAAAGTGGTGTTTTTTTTATCATGGATAGTTGGCGTAATTTAAGCCGAGCTCCTCGTTACATGATAATTGGAATTATTTTTTTTATCGTGACTTTGGCTGGTCTTTTTTATAGTTCTGTTAAGAAAACTAGACAATTATCAAATAGTTTTTTATTGCTACCATTTTTTATTTTTTGTTTTATAGCGTTAGCTCCTAATGTACCAGTTATTGAGCAAATTAATGATTTGTTAAAGAAAATTCCCATAATTAATCAAGCGTTTAGAGCATCTTTTACTAAGTTTTCAGTGGCTTTTTTGTTAAGTTATGTCATATTTTTTTCTGCAGGCATTGCGTGGTTACTCACTTTTGTTCAAAAGCTATTTAAATTTTCTAAATATCTATTTTTAGGAATAGTTATTTTTATTCTGCTTATCTATCTCTATCCGATTTATAAAGGAAATTTATTTTATAATCGTTTGCGATTAAATGTTCCCAATAGTTATCAAGAAATGTTTGCTTATTTTAAAACGCAAAATAAAGATGACAGAATTCTTAATTTGCCTATCGTTTGGAATTGGGGTTGGGTAGTTTATGATTGGGGATATACTGGCTCTGGTTTTCTCTGGTATGGTTTAGATCAGCCCATTGTTGATCGGTCATTTGATGTGTGGAGTAAATACAATGAACAATTTTATTGGCAATTTGATCATGCTTTGCTAGAAAACGACTTAGTTTTATTTGAAACAGTTTTAGATCAATATCAAATTACTTGGCTTTTGGTTGATGATAGCTTAATTATTGATAATTCTAAAAAGCAACAATATGACAATTTAGAAAAATTAATAGCACAGACTCAAGCATTTCACTTGGAGAAAGAGTTTGATCATTTAAAACTTTATCAAGCTAATCAGCAAGGACAATTAATTGAACCAATCAATCAAGTTGAAAAAATTCAACAGTTGCCTGATTACAAGTATTTAGACTTTGCTTATTTAACATCAGGAAATTATATTGAAAATAATCTTGAAGATACAATTTATCCCTTTGCAGAGCTGTTTGCCAAGCGAGCTTTAACAAGTTGGCAAGTGCAGGATAATTCTTTGCTAAAAGTTTTAAATTTAAGCACTGATACTTATCAAGTTATCAATACCAATGATATTGCTCAAGAAGTTACATTTCAAGTAAAACTTAATAAGGATCGCGAAAGTCTTAAAATTCTTTTGGAACCAGTTTATCCCACTATTATTGGAGATCAAACATATCATCGTCAGTATCAAGAATTAGAAATTGTTATTCCTCAATTTATTAACCCATTAGCTAAAGTGGTGATTGGCAATCAAGTTTTTGATCTTCTAGATGGTCAATCTAATTTAGGTGAAGTGACTCTTGCTGCCAGAGATCAAATAGTTGTGAATTTTTTCAGTTTTAAAGAAGATAAAAAAATATCTCCCACAGCACAGGAATTGTCAGATTCTGCACGAGTTATTTGGTATAAAGAGGGTGCAACTATTAATTATCAAGTTACAGTATTAGATCAAGAGATAATTAGTTTTGAGTCAAGTAATTCATTAATAGTTTTTCCTACAAAACTTGGTGATTTCGAAGACAGTGTCGTGGTTGATATCAGCGGGTTGGTGGCGGATCAACAGCGTCCTAATTATTGTGTTAGTAAGGAAGGTGACGAGCAGTATCAATGTTATCATTCAGCACCTTATGCTGATCATAAAATCGATGACAACTGGAATGCTTTTAAAAAATCAGTTTATTTAAATCAAGAAGGTGCGTATTGGCTAGATTTATTGGGCTCAGAACCTTTTGTAGACGATCAAGTTGTTTATCAAAAATATAAGGACGTTAGCTATCAGATTTATCAGCTTGAAGAAACAGTTATTTTAAAAGAAGATATTTGGGATAAATTACTAGATAAACAAGAAGTAGCTTTCAATAGTCAGCAAGCAAATATATGGACTATAAATCTGCCAGTTTCTGACCAACAAATTAATTTTTTAGGATCTGAAGTCTTGGCTAATTGTGATTTTTTAGCAAGAGGAGAAATTTATTCTTCAATTATAAATAATAATTTATTATTATCAGCCAAACACAATGGTAATAGCTGTATTACTATTCCTATAACTGAAAAATTAACCCATAAGCAAGTTGTCATTAGAGTGAAGGGCAAGAATGTTCAGGGAAAAGATTTAAAGATATATTTTTCTGATAGCTCTGGCAAAATTGGAGAAACAGAGTATCCTTTGAAAGGTAAAGAATTTGATTCCTTGATACCACTCACGATAGATCCAACCAAGAAATTAAATATTCATTTTGAATCTAAATCATTTCAAGCAACTGAATCAGAATCAGTAATTGAATCTATCAGTGTGTTAGAAATTTTAGATGATTCTTTTGATTCTTTCAAATTACAGCCAGTTCAAGATATCAATAAGCAAAACTCTTTAGATTTTGGAGAATTTAACCATAAAGGTATAGGGGATTTTGCATATACAGTTGATTATCAAAAAAACGAAGCGGGTTTAATCAGTCTTTCTCAAGGCTTTGATCAGGGCTGGCTAGCTATCAACTGGCAAGGTCTTGCTGATGTTGAAATTTTGCCACACTATAGGCTCAACGGCTGGGCTAATGCCTGGCAAGTTCCGGCTGGTGAACAGCAACTGATTATCATTTTCTGGCCACAGTTATTGCAATTTGGTGGTTTTGCCTTGCTCATTATTGGCGCAACTGTTTTAATTATCAAACTGCGTCGCTAACTTTTTTAAGTTGCTTGTTTTTTGAAAGCTTGAAGTCAGTAAACTCTGTTTTACTGATAGCATGTTTTTCTTTTTCTTCATATTTAAACTTCTTAACTTCATTTTTCAACTTATCTTATTAATTTTGCAACCGTTTTATTTTCCAAGCTCACATCTAAAAACAATAATTTTCAATATTTTTTCTCCCCCTCCAGTCTTTGCCGCCACTCACCAGCCCGATCCCATTTTTGCTGATGATTTTTCATCCGGACTAACAAAATGGAAACAAGTGGCTGGCTTGCCCAAGCATTGGCAAATTAGTGCTGATGGTTGGCTAGATGTCAGGATCAATACTCCTCAAACCATTACTGTGTTGGTGCCTCAAGATCAGGTGTGGCAACAGTCGTGGCGTAATTATCAGCTTGAGTTTGATTTTGAGATTTTTTCTTCGGCTGATATCAATTTTAATTGGGGTTTTACTGATATGAGCAATTGGTATGAGATTCATTTTTACAATGGTTTTTTTTATTTGATTAGAGTCAAAAATGGTCAACTGATTTTTTCTCACACTGGCGAGTATGATCTGCCCATTAATTCTCAACATCGAGTGACGATTATTTTTAACTATGGCAGAATTCAGGTTATGATTGATAATGATCTGGTAGTTTCAAGATTAGATAGCAGTTATGAAGCTAACTCGGGCAAGATTGCTTTGCGTGTTACTACTGGCGCTGCTTATCCCACTCATGTCAGGTTTGACAATTTAGCTGTTTATTTATTCACTGATTCTGTTGATCAGGTTTTATCCCTGACCAAATTTTCTCAGCACGTCTTACCTTGGAGCAATGATGAATATGATCAAGCTTTGAGTTGGCCTAGTTGGGGTGATTGGCAAGCGCGCGAACCATTGGTGGTGCCTAAGCGGGTTAGGATTAGCCACTGGGGTTGTGCTTTGAGTTCACTAGCTATGATTCTGGATTATTATGATTTAAACTTGATTCCCGCTGTTGATGCGAGCAGTAATTTTTTAGCTGTGCCTCTTAATCCAGGTACCCTGAATGAGTGGCTGAAACAGCAAGCTGATGGTTATCTTGGTGAGGGAAGTATAAATTGGTTGGCTGGTTCTCGTCTCTCTAAAAAAATCAGTGATGAGTTTTCAACAGCGCTCAATCCTCTGCCTAAACTAGAATATCATCGTAATTATTCTGCTGATCAACAGTTTGTAAAAGACATGATTAGTCATAATCGGCCAGCAATTTTGCAAATTCCTGGTCATTTTTTAGTTGCCCATGGCTATGCCCAAGCTGATGATGATTTTTATATTACTGATCCTGCTTATAAATATGATAAGTTAAGTCAGCATGAACAGTCCTTGCTTTCAGTCATTGATTATCAACCCAGCCAGACCGATCTAAGTTATTTAATGTTGGTTTATGATGCCAAATTGAAACTTGATTTATTGGATGCTGATATGCAAATTATTGATCAAGGTTTTTTTGCTCAGGACACTGTAGCTCAGCCAGAATATGATCATGAACAGTGTTTGCTTGAGAGTGAGTATCCCAGCGATTGTTTTAGTACTCATGCCACTCCAATGGTGCAATATTTTAGCAAATTAGCCACGGCTGATTATTATTTGCGAGTCAGTTTGCAGGATGCAGTTGAACTGTCGAGTTTATCCCTGCCTTTACATTGGCAAATTTTTGTTTACGATACTGCTGGCGAAGTTAAAATGATGGATCGCTATTTTTTTGCTGATGAAGAACTGCTTCAGTTGCAGGTTAATCAGCAGGATCTGACCTTAGTGTCAGCTCAAAGTTTATTAGTGCCTGATTTGGCTGAGTTTGCTCAATCTCTAGCAACCTTAGCTGATTTTACTCAACTGTCTCCCTATCTTTATTTTAGATTACAAGAAATAGCTACTTGGTCAATGGCTGTTAGCTCTAGTGAACAAAAAGATCGCTATCAACAGTTAATTTTAGCTTTACTAACTGCTTTTTCAGCACAAATAACTCCGTCAGCTAAAAATCAGTTGTTTTTGAGCTTACTCTGAAATTACTTGATTCTTAGGGTAAAATATAAGTTCTGATTAAATAATCTGCAATTTATAATGAATTTATAATCAGATTTAGGGTTCTAAGGGAAATTTCCTTTAGCAATGAGTTAAAACGCAATATCTATGTCTAATTTTTGGGAAACTTTACCCAGGCCTTTTGTTGGTTTAGCGCCCATGGATGGTCTGACCGATCAACCTTTGCGCCAGATTGTCAAACAGTATGGCAATCCAGATGTTGTTTTTACTGAGTTTGTGAATGTTGAGGGTCTGTGTCATAACGCTGAGCGATTATTGGCGCCTCTGCTTTATGATGCGACCCAACGCCCGATTGTAGCCCAACTTTATGGTAAAACTCCTGAATCTTTTCGCCAGGCTACTATTTTGGTAGCTCAATTGGGTTTTGATGGCATTGATATTAATATGGGTTGTCCTTCCAAAAGCGTAGCTGGTGGTGGTGCCGGGGCTGGTTTGATTAAAACTCCTGTTTTAGCCGGCGAAATTATTACTGCGGTTAAGCAAGGTATTGCTGATTGGTCTAATGGCGCTACTTGTGCTGACTGTACTGATTTTTCAGAAAAATTTTGTGTTTTATTAGAACAGCAACGCTTACAAACCGGTTTAACGCCTATTAATGAACTTACTACTCATGAGTCAATCCCGGTCAGTGTTAAAACTAGATTGGGCTATGATGAGCCAGAACTGGCAACTTGGATTAAATTTTTATTAGGTTGTGAGATTAATGCGCTCACAATTCATGGCAGAACTTATCGACAAAGTTATTCAGGTTTAGCTAACTGGGAGCTGATTGGCGAGATTGCCGAGTTAGGAGCGCATCTCAATCCTGACCTAAAAATTATTGGTAATGGCGATGTTAAATCTCGTTTACAGGGTGAAGAACTGGCTCAAAAATATAATCTGGCTGGAGTTTTAATTGGTAGAGCTGTGCAGGGTAATCCCTTTGTTTTTGCTCAGGATAAGAAGTTTTCTAATCTTAATGCAGAACAGCAAAGCCAAGTTTTGGCCAAGATTGCACTGGAGCATACGCTAATTTTTGAAAAAACTTTCGTGAGTCAACATAAGAATTTATTTTTGCCCATGCGCAAGCATTTGGCTTGGTATATGAAGGGTATACCTCAGGCTAAGGAGATTCGAAAAAAGTTAGTGCGCACTAATAATAGTCAGGAAGTTAAACAAATTTTACAGGAATTCGAGTTGCTCTAAATTTAGTCAGCTGCCTTAAATTTAATAAAATAAAGTTATACAATTACTTCTAATTAATGCTTGAACTTAAAACAACTCCAGCTTTTATTAAAGCCTATCAGCAACTCAACCCTGCTCAAAAATTAGCAGTCGATACTTTAGAAAATCCAGTCATGGTTCTGGCTGGTCCAGGATCTGGAAAAACTCAAGTTTTAACTACCAGAATTGCTAATATTTTACTTAAAACTGATGCTAATCCCAGTAATATTCTGGCTTTAACTTTTACTGATAGTGCTGCTAAAAATATGCGCGAGCGTTTGGTTCAGCTGATTGGTAAAACCGGTTACTATGTGAACATTAGTACTTTTCACTCTTTTTGTAGTGATGTGATTCGTCATAATCCTGAATATTTTCCTTTGGCTAACGATAGTGAACCGCTAACAGAGTTAGAGCGTTATGATCTCTTTGAACAGTTGATTGACTCTAATCAGTTAGAGTTTATCAAACCGTTAAATGCTCCTTATTTATATTTAACGGCCCTAATCAAAAGTATTTCTGATCTCAAGCGGGAAGGCGTTGGGGTGAAACAGTTTGCTCAGATGATGACACAAGAAGAACAGCTAGTTACACAATCTTTAGCTACAGAAAAACTCACTAAAGCTATACAAGAAAAAAAGCAGAAAACTCTTCATAAACAGCAAGAATTGCTCAAAATATATCAACAGTATCAGCAAGAGCTTAAAAAACGTCAGCGTTATGATTTTGATGACATGATTATGTTTGTAGTTGAGGCCTTTAGTGAACACGAGTTATTATTGCGTGAATATCAAGAGCAGCTGCATTATTTTTTAGTTGACGAGTATCAGGACACTAATAATGCTCAAAATAAGGTGGTGGATTTACTGGCTAGTTATTGGGGTGAAAAAGCTAACATTTTTGTGGTGGGCGATCCTCATCAGGCAATTTATCGTTTTCAAGGCGCTTCCATTGAAAATATGTTGGGATTTGTGGAGAGATATCAGCAGTCGACCGTGATTAATCTGGATATTGGTTATCGTTGTCCCCCATGTATTTATCATGCTGCCCATAGTTTGATTGTTAATAACCAGTTAAGTCAGCCCACAGAGTTGGTAGCCAGTGATGCCAAAACTATTGCTAAGGAAAAATTATTAAAACTGTTAAATGAACCATTGGTTAGCAACGCATCTCTGAGCAATGCAAGTAAAAATAAATCCGACAACTTATTGCCAATCAAGGTTTTTTCTGCACCTGTGCAAACTTTAGAAACCGTGTTTGTGGCTCGGCAAATTCAGCAACTGATTAAGCAGGGTGTTGATCCTGATCAGATTGCGGTTTTGTATCGTTATAATTCTGATTCAGTTGAGCTGACGCGAGCTTTAACTAAATGGGGCATCCGTTATGACATTAATGGTGGTGATGATATTTTAAAATCTGAGTTTATCAATCAACTGTTATCTTTTTTTCAAGTGATGTTAGATTTGCGTGATAATCAAGAAGATGAACTAGTTTATAGAATCATGCACTTTCCTTGGTTTGAGCTTGATTCTCTGGCTGTGATGAAGCTGGCTAGAGTGGCAGGCAAGCTGCAGCTGTCATTATTAGAAATCATTGATCGAGGTTATGAAACAGTGGTAACAGAAAAATTGGATAAAGTGATTAGCGAGTCAGAGTTTAACATTATTGCTGAGTTTGTGAAGAAATTATATAACTTCAGTGCTTTAGATCATCAATTAACCTTCACCGCCTGGTTTGAGCAAGTTTTGCAAGATTCAGGTGTTTTTGCTTGGGTGCGCGCTAGCGATAATCAAGTAGAACTACTCAATGAGTTGAACTCTTTGTATAACCAAATTAAAAGTATGGTGGCGAGCGATCATCAATTTAAATTGGTTAATTTTTTACAAGCGATTGCAGTCATGCAAGAACACAAATTGAAGATTACTGTGGAAGATTTAAATATTTCACAGGGAGCGGTGCATTTGTCAACTGTGCACAAAGCCAAGGGCCAAGAGTGGCAACATGTTTTTATTTTACAGTGTGTGGATGGTAAGTGGGGTAACCGTCGTCAAACTGAACTGATTAGTTTACCAGAAGAGATTTTGCCTAATACCAAAGTTACAGACAAAGAAAAAAATGAGGATGAGCGTCGTGCTTTTTATGTCGCTCTTACTCGTGCTAGTAAAAGCGTTATTGTTAGTTATCCTGAAACTGTGGTTGAGAATAATCGCACTGATGAAAAAGTACCGAGCTTATTTTTGCAGGAAATCGGTGCAATTGAAAACTTGGTTGATCCTGATTTAACCAGCAACGCAGATGAGTTTTTGCAACGGTTATTAGAGCCTGCAATCATTAAACAGCCAACTCATAGTGAAAAAGAGTTTTTTCAAACTTTAGTGGCAGATTTTTCTTTATCAGTCACTGCCTTAAATTCTTATTTGCGCGATCCTCAGGAATTTGTTGAAAATAATTTGTTAAGATTGCCTCGCGCCAAAGCTATGCCCATGGTTTTTGGTACTGCAGTGCACTCTGCTTTAGAAAAATATTATTTAGCCTATTTAGAAACAGGGGCTAAACCTTCAGAAAAATCATTATTGGATAATTTTACTCAGGCTCTAAAAAAAGAAGTGTTAACCCCAACAGAGTTTGCTGACAGACTTAAATATGGTTTAAAAATTTTGAGCAATTATCATGCTCAAACTCTGGCTGATCAGCCTCAGGTAATCGAGGTGGAAAGAAAAATCGGTACTGGTTACAGACGAGCGATTTTAGACAACGACATTCATTTAACTGGAAAAATCGATCGCATTGACTGGATTGATAAGGAAAAAAAGTTAGTTAGAGTGATTGATTACAAAACTGGCAAACCTAAAACAACCGGTTTTATTGATGGTAAGGTGAAATCAATCGGTTTATCAGCTAGAGAACAGGCTTTGCCTGACTCGATTCGTGGTCCATACAAGCGTCAGTTAATTTTTTATAAATTGTTAACCCAACTGGATCGAAGTTTTAATGCTCAAGTTGCTGAGGGTGTGTTTGAGTTTGTTGAGCCTTATAAGACTAACGATAATCGGTTGATGCCGAAAAAATTTACTATTACCCAAGAAGAAGTCAATGATTTAAAAAAATTAATTAGAGTGGTGATGAAAGAAATTAGAGGCTTGGAGTTTTTGAATTCAACAGAGTAATGATATAATTACCGCCACTATTTTTAATTCTGATTTATTTTCCGTTAGCTTACTATAATGAATAAATCAGAATGGGGGTTCAAAAAGGGAATCCCCCTTGTGTGACACTAATCAAATATAAATAGCAGTCACAGGGGAACAGACCTTGATCCCGCTTAGCGGGACAAAACGCTGAGGGGCGAAGCCCCTTAGAAATGAGTTAACTATAGATATTTATATACATTATCGTTGTTAACGAATTAATTCTAATTTATGGCAAAAAATAACTTGAAATATTTGGCAACAGTGACTGATCAACAGGGATTTGTAACAGGTTTTAAAGATGAACAGGTGATTGCTTTTGTTAAAAAATTTTTTAAAAAAAACTATAAAAATTTTTTTTATCAAAATAAACAGGCATCAGTTCAGCTTGTTGACACTACTTTTAAGTTATTAACTAAAGCCAGTCAACAAAAGGATAATCTGATTGCGTTTAATCAGGCTGTAGAAGAGATTATTATCAATGTTTTTAAACACAATGATAAAAATTTTTGGTACAAACAACGTTATAACTATTATAAATCTGTGGTGAAGCCTGCCTCTTTTTTACAAATTATTGAACCCAAACTTAATGGTAAAAAAATTTTGGATTTTGGTACTGGTAAGGGGTATTTTTCCGAGTTGCTTTCTTTAAGAGGTTATCAAGTCAGTGCCACTGATGTGATTGACCAATTATCAGAGGATGTGACTGATATAGAATTTAGATTAATGCCTAACAATGTTATGATTCCTTTTGATCAACGCGAATTTGACACTGCTGTGGTCAATACCGTCTTTCATCATATTGAAGAAAATGATATCAAATTGATTTTTGGTGAGTTAAGTAGAGTGGCAAAAAGTTTAATTGTGATCGAGGATAACTGTTTTATTAAAGATCTTATTTTGGATAATAACCATCACCAAACCGATTTAAAGCATGAGTTTTTAGTTAAGCTCAGTGAACCTCAGCGCTTATCTGCTTGTAAAATAGTAGATTATTATGGCAATGCTTTAGCGCAAGGATTATATTATATTGATTTCCCTTTCAACTTCAAAAGTTCAGCAGAATGGCAAAAATTAGCCAAACAAGCAGGATTTACTCTTACAGATCAATATACCTTAAATCTTTCCCCAAAGTCTTTGCACACTATGTTTCAAACCTTATTTGTTTTCACTAATCAGGCTAAAACTGAGTTAATCAAATAACTGTTTTTATATATCATGTTTCAAACAATTTTAGCGGTAAGTTGTGATTCCAACTGTCATAGTTAAAATATTTGTTCGCGAACAGACTGAGCAAATGAGTTGGTATAGCCTGATTTTCAAATCAAGGAAGCAAATAAATTACTAGTAGTTAGGCAACTACTTACTAATTTTTATATTTTTAGTAGGTAATTAGTAGGTAATTAGTAGGTAATTAGTAGGTAATTAGTAGGTAA
>CAZTBN010000004.1:0-11057 GCA_964611955.1 uncultured Pseudomonadales bacterium
ACGAAAGCTTGGGTAGCAAAAGGGATTAGAGACCCCTGTAGTCCAAGCCGTAAACTATGCTCGCTAGCTGGTTGATCTTCGGATTAACCGGCGTAAGCTAACGCGTTAAGCGAGCCGCCTGGGAATTACGATCGCAAGATTAAAACTCAAAGGAATTGGCGGGGGAGCGTACAACCGGTGGAGCATGTGGTTTAATTCGATACAAAGCGAAAAACATTACCTAGACTTGACATGTACCTGCAAATCCTGGGATAACCAGGACGCCTTCGAGGGTGGTACACAGGTGATGCATGGCTGTCGTCAGCTCGTGTCGTGGACAGAAAACTCGCGACCTTTACTGGAAACAGTAATGAAAAATTTGGCTCATTTCGGTGAAGTCCGGTTGATCATAATAATCATAAAAAGTATTATTAGATCAATGGATAATACCGAGGGAAGTCAGGCAATCAAACAAACCTACAGGGTTAGAAAAAACTCTGTGCTACATCTGTCGAAACAACAAATAGAAATTGTATTAGGCTGTATTTTAGGCGATGCTTATATTTATCCGCAAGGAAAAATATGCATTGAACATGGTATTAAACAACAAGAATACTTATTGTGGAAATACCAGCAACTAGAATCACTAGCTTATCCTAAAATTTCACAAGTCGTGAGATGGGATAAAAGAATAAATAAAAATACAATTAGTAAAAGATTTTTTCTGCGACAATATTTTCGGCCGCTGAGAAAAATTTTCTACTTAAATAGAAAAAAGGTGATTCCTTCACAATTAGTGAACTGGATTTCACCTCTTTTACTAGCTATTTGGTATATGGATGATGGACATTTAGATAAAAATAAATATCCATCCCTAATGACAGAATGTTATACAAAAAATGATAATCTCAAACTTAAAAATTGGCTTTATCAAAAATTTAATATAGATACTATTATTAATAAAAAAAATAGAATTCTTATTAAAAGTAATAGCACAGATAAATTTTTTCAACTAATCAAACCTTTTATTCATAAAAGTTTGTTATATAAATTGCCTTGACCCCGTAACGACTGGAAACCGTCTGATTAGACGGTGGAAGATTCTGTTTTTACAATTTTTACAATAAGACAGAATAACACGCCAAACCCCTAATCTCGCTTAGCGAGAAAGGGTGAAGGTATAGTCTATTTTATAGAGTAATCTATAAGCGTCATGGAGACGTCCGCTTAAGTGCGGTAACGAGCGCAACCCTTATCGTCAGTTACAAGTATCTGACGAGACTGCCCTTGCCAAGCAAGGGAGGAAGGAGAGGATGACGTCAAGTCAGCACGTCCCTTACGTCTAGGGCCACACACATCCTACAATGGGACCTACAACGGGTAGCAAAGAGGTAACTCTGAGCCAATCCTAATAAAAGGTTCCTCAGTTCAGATTGAGGGCTGAAACTCGCCCTCATGAAGATGGAATCGGTAGTAATCGCAAATCATAAGGTTGCGGTGAATACGTTCTCGCTCCTTGCACACACTGCCCGTCAAGCCAGCAAAGTCAGCAACACTCAAAGCGGGAGACTGTAACCTATTTATAGGAGCAGCCCTTCTACGGTGAGGTTGGCGATGAGGACTAAGTCGTAACAAGGTATCCGTACTGGAAGGTGCGGATGGATCACCTCCTTTCTAAGGAGATTGGTAAGGGAATCACGGCCCCTTTCTCCAAGTTAGCTGTAAAGTTAACAAAAACAAAAATCCTGGGAAATTTCCCTTCCAGGTCGATTTTTATCACCGTGTTTGTATCACGCTTGAGTTATTACTTTTATAAGTCATAACTCTCTTCTGTCTCTTTCAGTTAAGGTTTTTTAAAAAATCTTCACCAACAACTCTTCACTCATTACTACTTAAATATTTTTTAATGTATCAAAATACTATTAAAAATAGCTATTTATATCAAAAAATACCAGTTTTTTTAGATTTTGTGTATCAATACCTATCAAAATAGACCTATATATCAATCAATGTAACAAAACTATCCAATTAGCAAACAGTTTGATCAACTGCTAAAATAATACTTCACAAAAAAAAGAATCTAGTCTACAATGTCGATAAAAATTAATTGTTAAATTAGCGATAACCTTATGAATCTAGAAAAATTTACCACTAAATCAGCTGAGGCCTTACAGGAAGCTATTGATTTAGCTACGCAGCTGAAAAACCCTACCATTTCACCTTTGCACTTGCTGCTAATCTTAACTGAGCAACAGGATGGCATTGTTCCATCTCTGCTACAAAAATTAGAACTCAGTCCTGATGAAATTGCTCAAAAAATTAAACTGGAATTAGACTCATTGCCCACTACTAGCGAAGTGTCACAACCTTATTTATCAACTGAGTTAAACAAGGCCATTAATCAGGCTGAAACAGAAGCGGGCAAACTTAAAGATGAGTTTATTTCCACCGAACATCTTTTCTTGGCTTTACTAGACATCAAAGAAGTTAAAAATTTGCTACCAATTAATAAAAAAGCAGTCGTTAGTGCTTTAGAACAAGTCAGAGGTCATCAAACTATTACCGATCGTGACCCAGAAAGTAAATATCAAGCTTTAGAAAGATACACCCAAGATTTTACAGAGTTAGCTCGCCAAGGAAAAATTGATCCTGTGATTGGTCGCAGTGAAGAAATTAGACGCATTACCCAAATTCTTTCTCGCAGAACTAAAAATAATCCTGTATTAGTGGGAGAGCCTGGGACAGGCAAAACCGCGATTGTAGAAGGTCTAGCTAAAAAAATCATTGATCAAGATGTGCCAGATGCTTTAAAAAACAAACGCATTCTCAACTTACAGATTGGATCTTTATTAGCTGGAGCTAAATATCGTGGTGAGTTTGAAGATAGATTAAAGGCAGTCATCAAAGAAGTAGAAAAATCTGTAGGCGAGATAATTTTATTTGTTGATGAACTCCACACGATTGTGGGAGCAGGGGCAGCCGAAGGTAGTACTGATGCTGGCAATATGCTTAAACCAGCATTAGCTCGTGGCAGTTTAAGAATGATTGGTGCTACTACCATTAAAGAATATCGTAAATACATTGAAAAAGATGCTGCTCTAGAAAGACGGTTTCAACCGGTGATGGTGGGCGAGCCTTCAGTGGAAGAGGCCATCTCCATTTTGCGAGGTATTAAAGAAAAATATGAAGCGCATCATGGAGTACGCATTCGTGATAATGCCATTGTCTCAGCAGTCAAGCTTTCAGATCGTTATTTAAATGATCGTTTTTTACCTGATAAAGCCATTGATTTAATGGATGAAGCAGCAGCTGCGATTAGAATTGAGATTGACAGCAAACCAATAGCCATTGATCAACTTGAAAAACAGATTCGACAACTGGAAATTGAAAAAGAAGCACTAAAAAAAGAAAAGGATCAAGACAGCAAAAAACGTACTGATGAAATCAATAAAATCTTAGCCGAGTTAAAAGAGCAGCATCAAGAACTTAACTTGCGTTGGCAAAATGAAAAAAAGATTTTAGATGAAGTTAAAGCTCTTAATCAACAACTTGATGACTTGCGCGAAGAGGCTAAAAGAGCAGAGCGTCATTATGATTTACAAAAAGCTGCTGAAATAAACTATGGTACTATTCCTGCATTAGAAAAATCATTAAAAGACAAACAACAACTCTTAGCTGATAAGCAAACAGACAGTAAATTACTCAAAGAAGAGGTAACTCAAGAGGATATTGCTAATGTCTTAGCGCGTTGGACCAATATTCCTGTGGAAAAAATGTTGCAAACTGAAAAAGAAAAACTGACCAAGCTTGAAGATGAGCTAGCCAAAAGGGTAGTGGGACAACAACAAGCCATTGAGGCAGTGGCAAATGCGGTCCGTCGCAATCGCGTTGGTTTAAATCAACCCAACCGGCCCATTGGTTCCTTTATCTTTCTAGGCCCAACTGGTGTTGGCAAAACTGAACTAGCTAAAACTCTAGCCGAGTTTCTTTTTGATGACGAGGACCGTATGATTCGCATCGATATGAGTGAATATATGGAAAAGCATGCTGTGGCTCGCTTGCTTGGTTCACCACCGGGATATGTGGGCTACGAAGAAGGTGGACAACTCACAGAAGCTGTGCGTCGTTATCCTTACAGTGTCATTTTACTGGATGAGATTGAGAAGGCTCACCCTGATGTCATGAATGTCTTATTACAAATTTTAGATGATGGCAGACTCACCGATTCTAAAGGCAGAACTGTTGATTTTAAAAATACTGTTATTATTATGACTTCTAACTTAGGCAGTGAATATATTGCTCAGCACACAGATAATAGACAAAAACAAGAAGAGGCAGTTTTTCAAGCGCTTAAACAAAGTTTCAAACCAGAATTTTTAAATAGAATTGATGATATTATTATTTTTCAGCCCCTCACGCCCGATCAGATCAAAGCCATTGTGGCCATTCAAGTTCAACAGTTGTCAGATCAGTTGGCTACTCAAAACTTGAAGTTGGAGGTAAGCGAGGCTGCTATTGAACATTTCGCCAGCACTGGTTTTGATCCAGTTTATGGAGCTAGACCAATTAGACGTTTACTACAAAAAGAAATTTTAAATGCTCTAGCCATGAAACTGTTGAGAAATGAAGTTAAGCCTGATAGTAAGGTTAACATTGATTGGGATGGTAAAAAAATAGTCATTACATAACTCAACTGTTCATCAGAATAAATATGGCGTAAAGAGCAGAGCTGTGCTAAAATCTAACTTCGTCTTAAAACATAAAAAGGGTGACTAGCTCAGGTGGTTAGAGCGCAGTCCTGATAAGACTGAGGTCCATGGTTCGAGTCCATGGTCACCCACACCAAAACTTTTTTCCTAAGCAAACTCAGCTTGAAATTTAGCACTCTAACATATAGAATGCTAATTACTTCATTGATCAATTTAATAGTAGTCAATTCTGGTTATGAAAGACAACAAAGACAGTCAACTACCACCAACCTCAAAAGAAATGATTAAGAAAAAAACTTATAAAAGTCTTGATTCTTTGTTAAAAGAGGAAAAGGTTCAGAAAATTACCCAAGAAGAAAAGATTAAAAAAGCAAAAGACACTCAAATTATTAATAATTTACCAACTAATAATTTTTCTTTGCCAGTTATTCCACTCAGAAAAGGAGTTTTATTTCCCAATACTGAGTTAGTGCTCACTTTTGGACGGAGTTTTTCCGAAAAAGCGATTCAAGAAGCAGCTCAAGAAAACAAAATGGTAGTTTTGGTTGCCCAAAAGCAACCTGATATTGATGAACCTCAAGAAAAAGATCTCTATCAAGTAGGCGTATTAGCGATTATTGAAAGAACTTTACGCACTGATGATAATCTCAATGCCTTAATGAGGGGTATTGCTAGAGTGAGAATTACCCACTATTCACAGTTCAAGCCTTATCTCAAAGCTCAAGTCATAAAATTAGATGATCTGAGCAAACTGGATGAAGAAGAGATGGCTCTGACCTCACATTTAAAAAGAATCTTTCAGCAAGTAGTGCAAATGGGTAAACCAGTTGAATTTCTTAATTTTATTAAGTTAATGAGCGGAGCTAATATTAGTGAGATGACAGATCAAATCGCTTCTACGCTCAATATCAGTACAGCCAAAAAACAAGAGCTATTGGAAACTCTTGACATGAAACAAAGAATCAAAGCCCTTATTAAATATCTTAATCATGAAATTAATATTTTAGAGATTGAAAAGGACGTGGCTTCCAAAACTCAAGAAAAGTTTAATCAACATATGCGTGAAAGTGTTTTAAGAGAACGACTGAATACTATTAAAAAAGAGTTAGGTGAGTTTGAAGAAGAAGAGGAAGTCATTGATAATTTTCAAGAACAGCTTAATAAAACTGGCTTTCCTGAGGAGGTTAAAGATAAAGTTAAAAAAGAGATTAATCGTTTAAGCAGTATGTCTCCTAACAATCCTGAAACTGGGTATATTAAAACCTGGCTAGAAACAATTTTTGAGTTACCCTGGAAAAAAAGCACCAGTAAAAAAATTAATTTAGTTACTGCTAAAAAATCTTTAGATGAAAATCATTATGGACTCAAAGATGTCAAAGAAAGAGTGTTGGAGTATATTGCTGTTTTGCAACTTAAAAATCAAAACAAGTTAGACCAAAAAACAGCCAAGCATAAGACTGTTTCAACAGATTTACCCACTATTTTATGTTTTGTTGGTCCTCCCGGAGTGGGTAAAACCAGCATTGGACGAGCCATTGCCCAAGCTTTAGGTAGAAAATTTACCAAAATTTCCTTAGGCGGTATTCGAGATGAAGCCCAAATCAGAGGCCATCGTCGCACTTATGTTGGCGCTATGCCTGGTAGAATTATCAAAGGTATTATCACTGCTGCCAGTAACAACCCTGTTTTTATTCTAGATGAAATTGACAAAATCGTGCAGGATTTTCATGGCGATCCCTCGGCTGCTTTATTGGAAGTACTAGATCCTGAGCAAAATAAAGGTTTTGAAGATCATTACTTAGATGTACCATTTGATTTATCCCAAGTTATTTTTATTACCACTGCCAATACTTTAGACACTATTCCCGCAGCACTGAGAGATAGGTTAGAGATCATTCGCTATCCTGGATATACTTTTGATGAAAAATTTAATATTACGCAGCAACATTTATTAAAAAAAGTATTAGTGACTAATGGCCTTAATCCCAAAAAAATTACTTTTACTGACGAAGCTTTGCAAACAATTATCCAACGTTATACGCGTGAAGCAGGAGTGAGAGAGTTAGAAAGACAGTTAGGAAAAATTTGTCGTAAATTAGCTAAACAAATTATTGAAAAACAAACTACTTCAGCAAACACTAAAACTAGCAAAATTATGATTACTGCTAAAAAAGTAAAAGAATTTCTTGGTCCTGAAGAATATGATATGACTCTGACTGAAGAAGATGATCAGGTGGGTGTTGCCACCGGGCTTGCTTGGACTAGTGTTGGTGGAGACATTTTATTTATTGAAGTAGCATTAACTCCTGGTAAAGGTAAAATCAATTTAACTGGCAAGCTGGGCGAAGTCATGAAAGAATCAGCTCAAACTGCTTTCACCTTTATTAAAGCTCATGCTCAAGAACTCAAGATTGATGAAAAAGAGTTTGACAAAACCGATGTTCATATTCACGTACCAGAAGGAGCTGTGCCTAAAGATGGTCCCTCTGCAGGAATCACTATGGCAACTGCTATTGCTTCAGCTTTTACTAAAAAAGCAGTTAAAAGAAAGTTAGCTATGACTGGAGAGATAACCCTGAGAGGTAGAGTATTGCGTATTGGCGGACTCAAAGAAAAGGTAATTGCCGCCCACTGCGCTGGAGTAAAACAAATCATTATTCCTCAAGAAAACGAAAGAAATTTAGCTGATATTCCACCACAGATTAAACGCGATATTGAGTTTAAATTAGTTTCACAAGCAACTGAAGTTTTGGCATTAGCTCTGAAAAATTGATAAGATAAAATTACATGAACCAAAAAATATTTTATCTCTTAGGTATTATTGTAATTGTTTTAGTGGCCGCAGGAGTTTATTTTGTTAATCCTTTTGACAAAAAATTAAAATCGGGTCTACAAGTTAAAACTTTTGATACACCGGCATCTTTGTTTTTAAACGGCCAATATTTAGATAAATCTCCTTTTATTGATGATAATATTATGCCTGGAAATTATCAGCTTAAAATAGTTCCCGATGATTCTTCTTTAGCCAGTTATGAATTGCCCATTGTTCTCAATCAAGGTTTATTAACGGCAGTGGTATGGAAACCAGGTAAAACTATCGAAACATCAGGAGGAGTAGTACTATCACTTGAACCATTACCCAGCAATAAAAATACTGAGGTCTCAATTGTCAGTAATCCCGACGGTGCTTTGGTTACCTTTGATGAGTTAAAAGAATCCTTTACTCCCACTGTGATCAAAGATGTTGAACCTGGCAATCATGAATTAGAAATCGCTTTAGTTTCTTTTGACTCCAACAAAAATACAGTCAAGGTTATTGAGGGTCATAAGCTTAATGTTTTTATCAAGTTAGCTAAAAGTTCAGAAGCTTCTCTGCCAGAAAATGCAGATAAGGCGCAGACTGAGACAAATGAAGCTGAAACCATCGTTACTCAGCCAGCTATCACCATTACCGCTACTAATTTTTTTCAAGGAGAAACTGAAGTATTACGGGTGAGAAAAGAGTCTTCATTAACTAGTGAACAAGTCGGGTTTATCACTGTTAATCAAGATTATCATTTTACTCAAGAAGAAAATGGTTGGTATTTTGTTGAGTTTGAAGATCCGACTGACAACCAAACCAAACAAGGTTGGATCAATGGTGAGTATGCTCAGGTGGTAACTCCAGAAAAATCAGAATAAGACTTCATTTATATTTGTAAAATATAAGTTGATCCTGAGGTGAAAACTTCAGTACCTAATTTTTTCAATTTCTGGTGATCTAATTTTTGGTAAGCTTCTCGTTCTTTATCGCCAACTATAATGTACTCAATTTTATATTTCTTGATCAGCTCAAGAGCCATAGGTGACCCCGGTTGTTCATAAATAGTAGCCACACTACTTGTTCTTTGGCTAGGTATCTCAAACCCTCCTCGCCATAACCATTCATGTACTCTCCAACCCAAGACTGTAGGTAAGCCAGTAAAGGTTGAAACACGAGCATAAGTGGTATAACTTTCGCCCACAGCTTCCAAGATTACTGGTCTGCCAGCAACATTATTTCTTAACCAATTAATGACTGCATAATCATCAGAATTTTGTGTTTTTAACCACTGCAAACCATCTAAAGTTTGATATCTTTTTAAACCCAAGTAAAAATCACGATAACCAAAATAGGCATAATAACCAACGCTTAAAACAAAGATCACCAAGATCATTTTGATCAATAATTGTTGCGATTCGGCTAACTTCTTTTTAATACCAGTCCAAGAAATTAAACCAGGTAATATACCAACTAATAAAGTCATTAGGACAAATGATTGAAAAGTTAATTTAAACATCGTATTAGCGCGAGGATGGTTAGGATAAATGTCCTTAACATAAACAAATTCAGGCAAGATAATCAGTGCCAAAGCAGTGATGGCCATGCCGATGATCATGACTGATTGTGCAGTAAGTTGAGTTCTTTTTCTTAAAAACACAAAAGCTATGAGTGCGGTGATAAAAGTAATCAACAGATGCGGTCCCCACAAAACTAAGAGTTGCCACACAGGCGAGCGTAAAGTTACCCATCTAGCTCCTTCTGAAATTGAATCAAAATTTAAAAACCAAGGACTAGCAATTAATAAAGCTAGTATCAGAATCAGTAATCCGCTCATTAAAACATGTAAAAACTGCTGACGCTTAATCAATAACACCACTAGGCTGATAATGATTAATAAAACCGAATAAATCAAAAAATCCCAAGTACTAGTGCAAATTGATAAACCTAATAAAATTCCCATAATAATAGAACTTGTGAAGTATGGTTGTTGAGATAGTTTTGATAAATTCTTAAGTTTTGTCGTAGCTGACATTATTTCAGACAACCACAAACTCAAGTTAAATAGCAAAAATAAAACAATGGGCAAACCCCAAACATGAGCATGTAAATCGCTCACAATAAAACTATAAGCAGGAAATTCATGAATAGTATTAGTAATAAAGCGAGTGGCATCAGGATACCAATAACCCACAAAGGTATGATTGGTTAACCAAAACCAAGTACTATGCCCATTACCAGCAAAAACCAATAAAATTGAACCTAATAAACCAGCTTTAATAGCTATAACTTTAATTAAGTTAGAATAACTTTGCTTAATTTGGTGTTTTTTCGGTTGATAGATTGCGGCTACGACATTGGCGATAAAACTAAAACTTTGTATAGCCACTAAACCCATCATCATACCTAATAATAGATTGTAGCTAATCTCAACACTCAGATTCCAAAACTGAGTTACGATTGAGCCCATAAAATGACCAAAAGTGTAGTAATTTAAATTAGATCCTGCTAGCCACATATCTTGTGCTGGCAGAGTAGGAGAGCGTAAATAGCCAGCGATCAAGCCCACATCCATAAATTTTTCTAAACCTTCAACTGTGGGATTAAAACCACGCACGATTGATAAAAAAAGGAAAAAAAACAAAAAAATCAATTCTTGCGCCACAATTAATAGCCAACGATCTTTAACAAAATGAAGAATTTCTAGTTGATGCTTTTGATAAAATTTAAGAGCAAAAAAGGTAAGTCCAAAAAAAATTAAATAAATAAATACTGATTGGTTAACTGGCAGTTTTAAATGACCTAAAAACCAAACAGTTAAAGAGATAAAAAGCCAAGTTGCTAAGCGACCAAAACCCCAACCAGCATCAATGCTTTTATGAGCATAAAGTTTATAGGTCAGGGCAAAACCAACAATCTGCCACAAAAAAAGCATTAACCAACAGAGCAGCATCACGGGTAAATCTATTATCATAAAAAAATTTATTTCTTGTTAATTGGCAATCTCTTTAGTGACATGATTATTATATAATTTATTTATGGTACAAGTTAATCATAAAATAATTTTTCTGGCTATTTTTCTGATTGCAGTCTGCTTACGATTGATTGGACTTGATTGGGATCAAGGCACCCACCTCCACCCTGATGAAAGATTTTTAAACATGACTGTAGCTGACATTAATTTGCCCAATAGTTTAACTGAATATTTTAATCCCCATTTTTCCAATCTTAACCCTCGTAATCACGATCGCTCTTTTTTTGTTTATGGCAATGCTCCCATCACTTTAGATAAGCTGGTTACTACCATTTTTAATAAAAATTCTTTAACTGAAATTGCTCATACCGGTAGACTGTTATCTGCTCTTGCCGATTTGACAGTAATTGTAGTAATTTATCTAACAGTTCAGTTATTAGAACAACAACTTAAAAAAAATAAAATTAAAATACATCCTCATACCAAACTCTGGGCTAGTTTAGTTTACACTTTGTCAGTTTTGCCTATTCAACAAGCTCATTTTTTTACAGTTGATACTTTTGCTAATTTATTTATTTTTACTAGTTTTTATTTT
>CAZTBN010000004.1:11157-20211 GCA_964611955.1 uncultured Pseudomonadales bacterium
CAACATCTGCTAATTAAAAAATCATTACTGCTGTTAAGTTTATTCATCTGGCCACTGATGTTTATTTCTATTTATCTTAAACCTCATTCTAGAATTCAAGCTTCTGTTTGGGTTTATCAGAATATTCCCGCTCATAGCTACATTCTCAGTGAGCTTTGGGATGATGGCTTACCACTCTCAATTCAAGGCTATAATTCTGAATATCAAAGTTATCAGTTACCAGTTTTTAATCAAGATAATCCACAAAAATGGCAAGAATTAGCAGTGCAACTGGCTCAAGCAGACTATTACATTCTTGCTTCTAATAGGGGATGGGGCAGTATTATGAGAGTTCCTAAAAAATACCCCCAGATGAGTAAATTTTATGAAAAATTGTTAGCTGGTGAGACCAACTATAAACTAGTAGCTAAGTTTAGTTCTTATCCTAGTTTAGAATATTTGGGCATTCCTTTAACTATTAATGATTCTTGGTCTGAAGAAGCTTTTACTGTTTACGATCATCCTGAAGTGATGATTTTTAAAAATATGGATAAGCAGAATTAGTTTGAAATCTATTTTTTCAAAATAAAAAAAAGAGAGCTTCCATTATCCTCAATCTTAATTTTAGGATTAATAATCATTTTTTTCTGAGAATTTTTATTAACCATTCTTATCATTAATGAAAAAGGATTGTATTGATAATAATTAGGCCAAATAATCCATTTTTTAAAAATTTTATATGATATTAAAGAAAAAATGGAAAAATAATGAAAAATCTCTAAAAATCTAGACGCTGATTTAGATAAATAAGAAATATTTTTAACAACTGAAAACTGATGTTTTCGAAAGAGTTCTGTCCAGTCTTGAAGAGATAAAAGTTGAAAATGCTCCTGTTTTTGAGCTAACCATTTTTCATATTTATCTCCAAAAAATTTTACTAATAATGAATTTTTCTGCCACTGATTTGACATTACTGTTGTCATAAATAAACCATTGGGCTTTAAAACTCGATAAATTTCTGAAATTGCTGTATCAATATCTACAACATGTTCTAAAACACTATTGGCTATAATAACGTCAAAACTATCATTGGCAAAGGGTAATTTTTTATTTTTATATGATACTAACTTATCATAAGTTTTTTTATTTTTAACTTCTTTAATTCTGCTAATATCTAAATCAACTCCAGTAATTCGAACATCGTGATCCAAATAATTCTTTAAAATCTCAGTAAAAAAACCATCACCACAGCCATAATCTAAAACGCTACCTTTAATTTTATTTTGGTGATCAATCCAAAGAGATAACTCCAAAGGCCTAATGAAACTGAAAAAAAATGGTCTTGACGACAAAAATTGGTTAGTTAAGGTGTTTAAAAGTTCACTCATAATTACTTGTATAAATCTAATAATAATTTACTAAAAGTTTGCATGGCTTGCTGATTAATAAAAACTTGATGTGATTTTTTTATTAATCTTGGATTAGTATAATCAGTTCGGTGATCAATAACTGTTTTAATAGCATTGGCTAAGCCATTTTTATCCTCAACTGAATAAATTACTCCCATGCCAGTTAGGTTAATTGATGTTCTGACACCTGGTAAATTTCCAGCTACGACTGGTGTTCCCAATAACATTGCCTCAGCCTGTACTAAACCAAATGCTTCAGTTTTGTTAATGGACGGTAATGCCAATACATCAATGGCTTGATAAAAAGCACCTAATTGCTCTCTGCTTAATTCTCCAAAAAAACTGTACGCAATATTTTCTTTATTTAATAATGTTAAAAGCTGTTCATAATAAGTATTTTCTCCAGCTACCTGATCGCCAAAAGGACCAGCAAAAACTAATTGTAATTGATATTGAGATGACAATTTTTTTACTGCTTGCACAAGCTTAAATAAGCCTTTTTCTCTAGCTATTCTACCCACAAAACCAATGTAAACTTGATCTTTTTTTCGAGCTAGAATTTTTTTTAGATAAATATTATCAATAGCTAACTTATCAATGGGTGGTAAAAAATAGTGAAACTTTTTTTTAAAAATTTTACCAACTATTACTGAGCTAACGTAATCTTCACTAAAAGCAATGGCCTCATCAATAAAACAAAATTGAACAAAAATTAATAAATTAGCAACCAAAGCAATAAATTTTTTTAAAATATTATTTTTAAAATAAAGCTGACAGTGAAAAAAACCAATTACTTTTTTCTTCATTAATTTTGCCAAAATTAATAAACACAAACCTCCAACATTGGGAATGTTAATTATCACTAGCTGAGTTTTTCTAATTTCTTTTAAAAAAAATAAAATTGATTGAGGACTGACAAAACCCTTAAAAATCTTAAACCAATAAGGCATCCTAATAATTTGAGTGCCATCAATATTATCAGTTAATGAGAGTCGACGATTATGCTGAAAAGTTAAAATTTTAATGTGATGCTTTTTACTTAACTGTAAAAAAATACGTTGAGGCAAAACAGTTAAACCTGAGATGTAGGGATAATAATAAGTACTAAAAAATAAAATTTTCACCTTAATCTTTTTTATTACTTGCTAATATTTTCAAAGCTTTTAACGCCAGCTTTAAACTTAAAAATTTTTGAGGATATTCTAAGCGATAATCAATAATATTAGTAATCCAATAAATGCGAGTCGTGTAATGAGATTGATCCAAATATTTGACAATATCCCAGTTATCTTCCACAAACACATCAAGTTTTAATTCTTGAATAATTCTTTCCTTAAATAGGTGAGGTTGTTCATCATGATCATTGATATAACATTTTAGAAAAAGGTCATCAGCATTCATTTTTTTCTTCCATTTTAAATAATCTTTTTTAAGATGACAAAATCTTCCGGTTATTAAATAGGGTTCAATTAAACCTTGTGCTTTTAGTTTTTCTATTTGATCAAAACCAGGAGCTAAAAACAAACTAGATTTATGCAACAACTCCCATAAAAACTGTTTAAATCCTGGTTCTGGCACATAAAACTCTAATTCTTTACGATTAATAGCAATTTTTTTTCTTTTGAGCAAAGCAATCAATGGCCGCACAATTCTAGCTGGGTTATAAAGCAAAACACCATCTAAATCAAAACCGACTCTTAATGCTTGTTTTTTATTTATTGTCATAGGGTTGAATTATAATGGTTGTAGCTCTGGCGAACAAATCTGATTGATAGAAAAAATTAGATAACCGTCCATCGATTGATAAACAGGCCTCCAAGTTCTAACTAGCCAACTGTGATGAGCATCAAACTCAAGATCCCCTTTGCCAGGAGAAATTAAAATATAATCTATTTTTTCTTGGGTAAGAAGATCGCACCAATCTGATTGATTTTGTTCTAAAGCAAAAATTGTTTTGAGATTGTCTCTCCTTCCCTGTGTTTGATAACCCATTGACCAATCAAAATAGCCATAATCTAAATATGTTTTTCTGCCAGTAAAAGACACAGGATTATATAAATAAGCAGTAGTAATAAATACTGACTGAGGATCAGTTTCTTGTACAATCCAACTTCCCATAGGCTGATAAATGGCATCAGTTAGAGTTAATGGTCGGTCGCGCATTATAGCTAACGCATCCATTACTCCAGACAATGTTAAAGGTACTAATAATAACAAAACTAATATTTTTTTAAAAATTGACTGAGTCCAAACTTCACCTAACTTGGCTGCTAACAACATACTAAAACCAATTTGAAAAAAATTTATTAATTTATGATTATTAATCATGTCAGTTGATAACTGAAATAAATTAGCCAGTACAAAATAAAAACTAAAAATTAGGAGCCATTTTTTCTGATTCCAATTGCTCTTTAAAAATATCACTGGCCACAGCACGACATATAAACCTAAATTTCTCCACCAATAATAAATAACTCCAAGCCAAGTTTTTTCTTGTGCTAAAAAACCAACTTGCCAATGCAAAATATTTCCACCTAAAGCCCAATAATAATAAAAGCTGGGTAAAGAACACAATATTGCTAGACCATAACCTAAACTGAATTTTTTTAGCAAGCTTGGATTTAAACCTAACCACAATAAAATAAAAATTATCGCCATCATATAAACCGCTAAATTAAAAAAGGGAAGCGCCATTAAACCCACGCAAATCAATAGCCAAAACAGTTTATTTATTGTTTTAGCATACGTTTGATCAAACACTGCTTTTACTAAAGGCCAAATAATGAGTAAACCCACACCTATACTAAAGGCTAAATGTCTTTGATTGGTGTAAATATTCCAGTTCCAAAAAGCACTAATACTGTCGCCGTTCCAGGGACCAAAATTAACAAACTGATCAAGGTGAATAATATTGATGATTGAGGCAAAACTAAAACCATTTTTTTGAAAATAATCCACAAAAGTTAAACTACTGTTAAATAAAAATAACATCACTGCCAATAACCCAATTACAATAGGTGATGATGATTTTCTTTTTTTAGGATCAGCTAATAACTGAGCGCTTAAATAGATCATTACCAACAACACAAAAAATCCGATCGCACTTAATAAATTTAAACTAACAGCTAAATTTAAGCCTATTTTTTCTAACATACCCACCAATAAATAAAATAGAAAATGATAGCGAATTGGTTCGTTAGCAAATTGAGGATATTCAGGCGGAAAATTATTACCTAAAGAAAATGATCTGATTAATGGGATATGAGCAGCAAAATCACTCCACAGCCGACTACGAATAGCAAACTGATGATCCTGATAGCTAAAGGTAAAAAACATTAGCCACCAAGAAAATAAAGCCAAAATAGCAAAGACTAGATATTGACGAGTTTTTTTTGTATTTAAATTATTGATGGTGAAGAATTTTTTGAGCAGCATCTCGACCTAATTGTAACGCATAATTAATACCTCGATCATAAGGATAAACGTGTTGCATGCCAACCCAATATAAATTAGACAGAGGCGTCTCAATTTTAGGCAAACTCAAACTATGGTTTTTCTTAACTAAAGGTTGGGCAAACTCTTGTTTGAAAAGATGAATTCCAACTAAATTCTTTTTAAAATGTGGAGCAAGTTTTTCTAAATAAGGTTGATAGATAGCTAATAATTCACTAGCTGATAACTTAAAATGTTGATCAGTCACTGACAAATATTTACCAACATAAACTAGATGCTGATGATTATATTTAGAACGATCAATAAAATTAGTATGTTCAACCACTGCTAAAAATGGCCAATGAGCTTGATTAATATTTAACCAATAAATATTTTCTTTAAAAAAAGGTTTATCTAAAACCAAAATTAAAGTGATCGCGGCCAATGATTCCAGTTGCTTAAGATGTTCAACATATGTTGAAGGTAACTGCGTGCCAGCCAACTTAATTAACTGTTCACTACTGCCAGTAAAAATTGCCTGATCAAAAATTTGTTTACTTATATCACTAATGACTAACAGTTGGTTAGAATTGTGTTTTCCTTTTTCAGAAGCAAGTTGTTTAACCTCAGTCACTGTGGTAGTAAACTTAAATCTGACTCCCATTTTTTTTAATTTCCCCACTACTTGGTCAGCAATACCTAAAAAACCTTTGTGAAAATAACCCAATCTTTTTGACCGCGAGTGAATTCTAGCCCAAAACCAAGCTGCATTAATTTGAGTTGCCTTTTGATCAAATTTTCCTTTAAATAATGGTTCCCATAATTTTTCCCATGATTCTTGACCCATAGTTTTGATTAAAAACTCTTGGGCAGTGTAGTGCTCTAATTTGTCACCATAAGAAAAAAGTTTAAGACCTGCTAACACAATACCTGTTCTTAATTTAGCAAATAAAGATAAGTCAGGAAAAGACAGCAAGCTTACAGCTGAATCAAGTTTAGCCATACTAATCACTTTGCGATTCAGCAAAGTATAAGTTTCAGCAGTTTGATAAAAAAGTTGATCTAAAAGGTCAAGCTCTTGCAAAAAGGATTTGACAGCCTGATCAGTTTCAAACACATGATGGTAATGATAATCAAGAGGCCATTGCCAATCACCATCATAGAAACCGCCAGCCAAACCACCGGCTTTTTTATTACTTTCAAAAACAGTCACCTTAACACCGTTCTTAGCCAATTCATACGCGGCAGCTAAACCACCAAAACCAGCTCCAATAATAGCTGTTTCCATAAGTAAGCCTATTAATTAATATTACAGTTTAAAATTAAATTTAAGTTTCAAATAAAGTTTTAAAGGCTCCCAGAGACCAATCATAATCACTTTTAAATTAGCACCAGTAGCTTTGCCATAAACACGGGCATAATGTTGAACTGGAATTTGTTTAAATTTGATCTGTTTTTTTTTGAGCTTGTAAAGCATTTCTGCACTGATAAAAGCGCCATTAGAAAATAAGTTTAAATCTGAAATTAACTCGGTCTTAATCAACTTAAAAGCGCAATCTATGTCTTTAACATGCACTCTAAATAAAATATCAATATACAATTTATATAATCGAGCAAACAACAATCTTTTCCAACCTTCAACCCGATTTTTCCGATAACCTAAAATTACTTGATATTTATCAGCATAGATAATAAATTTTTTTAATTCTGTTAAATCAAACTGACCATCGCCATCGGTGAAAAAAACCCATTGGTATTGACTTGATTTAAAACCAGTGCGCAGAGAGGCTCCATAGCCCAAATTTTTTTTATGATTGACTACTTTTACTTGCGGATACTGCACAGCTAATTTTTGCGCGATCTGTTTAGTACGATCAAGACTACCATCATTCACAATAATAATTTCATACTTGCGAGCCAAACTGGGAATAATTGCTAAGGCTTTATTCACCATTAGCACCACATTTTCTTGCTCATTAAAACAAGGAAAAAAAACAGACAAAGACGATAGTTTAGTAAGATTTGAGTTTATTGCCATGACGATACTGCAAAGTATACAACTTTTACCCATATCTTGGAAACAGTTAAACCAAGCCAATGTGGCAAAAAGACAACATAACAACAAAAAATTAACAGTAATAAAGTATAAAAAATATTGGCTGAAAATTTTCTAAGGTGAGAAGTTAAAATTTCAGCTGTGATTAAAATTAATATCGGTAGTGCTGGTAAATAATGAAAATAAAACATGACTCTAGGTGAAAAAATCCAAGGTAACCATGACACCAAATAAAGTGCTAATAAAGTTAAATAAAATTTAGTTTTAGTTAAGTTAACTCCTAATTTAATCACTATACGTATCAGATAAATGACAGCCATGATCGCCACTACATTTAAAACTGGATTTTCCAAAGCATAAATATTAGCCGTTTTAGTCACTGGCAAAGTTGGATCAGTCCAGTACCAAATTGGTCGAGCATTAAAAAACCACTGTATGGGTTTAGATGAATAAGGATGTCCTTCTTGGCGATGAGTGTGATACCAAAAAATCTGTTGATGCAACTGAATAAAATAACTAAAACTTTTTCTTTGTAAAAACATCTGACTATAACTCAATAAATAAATCACTAAAGGTACAATTAACAGACTGAAAATAGTGAGTGGTAATAATTTCCAAATCTTTTGTTTGATCAGAATCAACAATAAACTCAACAAAATAAATATCAATAAAAAGACAGCGCTCCATTTAGTAGCTAAAGCTAAACCTAAAAATAAGCCTGTTAACAATAAATTTTTTTTAGCTTCTGAAGGTTTGAGCGCTTTTACCTTGACTTGCCAAACCAGTAAGGAGGGCTGAAAACGAAATAAAAATAGTAAACTTAAAGTTAGCCATAAACTTAAAAAAATATCATTCATGGCAATTCTGGATTGCACTAATAATAAACCGCTCATGCTCGCTAAAAAAACTGCTAACCAGCTAATATTTTTTGCTTCGCGCAAAGATTTAAGCTGTTGGAAAATTTGCTTAGATAAAAAATAAATGACTATGATCACACCCAGACCAGCCAAAGCAGAGGGCAATCTCCAGATAGCAGGAGAGTCGCCTAATAAAATCATAAAACTAGCTTGAATCAACTTAGCTAGTGGAGGATGCAACCAATCAAAACTATTAATACCATTACCGATATCAGACAATGGTTCATGCCACCACTCATAGGCTCTCGGATCATTCTGTGCTATTAATCTCACTGCCGGCAGATGATAAACCTCATCAAAAAATTCTTGCTTGGGATGACCTAAATTCCAAAAACGAGTCAGTATTACCAAAAAGAAAATAACAATGGTAATTAACTTTGCCTTTTTAAGTGCCAAGTATGACTTATCATTCATTACATTGATTCAATTAAATAGCAATTGCTTGGAGCAGTTTAATAAAACTTGGTCCTGTTAAAGAAGCTCCACCAACTAAAACTCCATCAGTAACTTGCAAGTACTGCGCCACATTTTCTTCAGTCACACTACCTCCGTAAAGTACTGGCACTTGTTGATAAAGTTGTTTAAGTTCAGCCACAGCTGTCATCACTTGCTCGATTGGTTCGTTGTTGCCAGAACCAATAGCGGTTACAGGTTCATAAGCAATCACTAATGAATTTTTAAGCTTATTTTGATCTTGAATATCCTGATTTAAAACTTGCTGCTGAGAAGCAAAATATGGTCGATCTAAACATAAAATGGGATTAATATCTGCTTGCAAAGCTTGTTGTAATTTTTGCGCCACTATTTTATCAGTTTCAGCAAAATATTTACGTCGTTCACTATGACCTAAAATAGCATAATAAACATCCAAACCTTGTAAATTCTTGGAACTAATAGCTCCAGTATAGCTACCAGCTTGATATTGACTTAAATCTTGGACAGCTAACTGAAGATTATATTTTTTTACTATTGGAGTTAATGCTGATAACATAGACACAGGAGGTGCCAGAACAATTATTAACTCGCTTAATTTAGGATTGTTTAAACTCTGCTGCAAAAAAGAGCCGACCTGCTCCAACCAAAGCAAAGCTTCTTGTAGGTTATGATTAGATTTCCAGTTAGCGATAAGTAATTTTGACATAAGCTTGATAAGATGAAGAGATAATTTTTAATGCAATCTTGGCAATAACTTACCTTTTACTATATATCAAATAAATTCACTTCATTCATTTCTAAGGAGTTTCACTCCTGTCGCGCTTTG
>CAZTBN010000004.1:20311-35758 GCA_964611955.1 uncultured Pseudomonadales bacterium
AGTATTTAATCAGAATAGATATACTAATTAGTATATATCTCTTATCTAAACGTGTTAATATGTGGACTATAAAGATGCTGCATGACCATGACTGGATCCATTAAAGATTTTTTAAACCAGCTGAATGAAAATCAACTCCAAGCCGTTATCCATCAAGGCGGACCAGCGGTAGTCTTGGCTGGGGCAGGTAGTGGTAAAACCAGAGTATTAACCACTCATGCCGCCTGGCTTACCCAAGAACAAAAAATTTCCTCTGACAAAATTCTACTAATCACTTTTACTAATAAAGCTGCTGGAGAGATGGCTAAACGTATTCAACAACTGACTGGCTATCAGTTACCATATTCAGGAACTTTTCATAGTTTTTGTGCTCGCATTTTACGACGCGAAGGACAAGCCTTAGGTTATGCTCCTAATTTTTTAATTTTCGACACCTCAGATCAGCAATCATTGCTCAAACAGATTTATAAAGAGAGAAATATTAACCCTAAAAAATTTAAGCTTAACACAGTTAAGGCTTTGATTTCTCAAGCGAAAAATAATCTTCTGGACGTTGATCAATATCAGCTACAAGCAGAAGATGAGTTTCAGCAGGAAGTGGCCAAACTTTATCGCACTTATCAGCAACATCTGCTCGAACAAAATGCTGTTGATTTTGATGATTTACTTTTTAATGTCGTCACTCTTTTTAATCACTATCCTGATACATTAAGTAAATATCAACAACAGTTTGATCATGTCTTGGTTGATGAATATCAAGACACTAATAAAGCTCAATATCAGCTCACTAAAAATTTATCCTTACCGCAAAATAATGTCTATGTTGTTGGAGATTTTGCTCAGAGTATTTATGCCTGGAGAGGAGCAGACTATCGCAATTTATTTTATCTCAAGCAAGATTTTAAAAATTTAGCTGAGTATAAACTGGAGCAGAACTATCGCTCCACTCAACCAATTCTCAGTGCTGCTACCGAGCTAATTAGTAACAATACTACTCATCCGATTCTTAAGCTGTGGACCGAACAAAAAACAGGTGAACCAATCGTGGTTATGGAAACACAATCAGGAGAAGCCGAGGCAGAATTTGTAGTCAATCAAATTAATGAGCTGCGAGCTGACTATCAATATCGAGATATAGTTATTTTGTATCGCACTAATGCTCAATCTCGTGCTTTTGAAGAGTTCTTTATCAAATCAGGCATTCCTTACCAAATCATTGGCGGTTTTAAATTTTATGAACGCAAAGAAATTAAAGATTTAATCGCTTATCTAAGATTAACAGTTAATGACAAAGACTCTGTTAGCCAAGAAAGAGTGATCAAACTGGGCAAGCGTAATTTTGCTGAGTTTCACAATTGGCTGACTCAAATTAAGCAAAAACAAGATATTAATCTTAACGCTCCTCACGAATTACTCACTCAAATCTTAAAAAAAACTAACTATCTAGAAAAATTTGATGCTAAAAATACCGAAGATGAAGAACGATTGGAAAATATTAGAGAATTATTGTCAGTCGCTGCTCAGTTTCAAGATACTACTATTTTTCTAGAAAATATTAGTCTAGTTCAAGATGAACAGATGAAAGACTTGCCCTTGGGTGAAACAGCCAACCGTATTTCTCTGATGAGTTTGCATTCTGCTAAAGGTTTGGAGTTCCCAGTAGTTTTCATGGTAGGATTAGAAGAAGGCTTGCTCCCTCATAGTCACTCTTTATTTGACAAGGAACAGTTAGAAGAAGAGCGCAGACTATGTTATGTTGGCATTACCAGAGCTCAGAAGAAACTTTATTTGAGTTATGCCACTAACCGTTGGCTTTATGGCAGAGACAGTCAAGCTCGACCAAGTCGTTTTTTAGCACAACTCCCTCCAACAGCAACCATACGTAAACAGTTTGTTGATGGCTTTAGCCAGCCCACTAGCATCAATCATGATGCAGCAAATATGAATCAAAAACAAACTAATAAAAAATATCTCCTTGGCTTTGAGATGAGTGAAACTGATCTAGATGCTTTGCTCAATGACGAGTTGGATATTGAAGATTTTTTAAATAAATAATGATGCTACTAATTAATGCTTTGATCAAAATGAACTCAACTCAAACTCGTAATTACTAGGTTCAAAAAAAACACTAATTATTCTATAATACTTACAGATTATGTTAACTCGACCCATCAGACTTGAAGAAAAAGAACTTTATAACAGCGCAGTGCATCATCCTGTTCAAACTTGGCAGTGGGGAGAATTTCGGCAACAAACAGAGAAAAAAATTGAAAGAATTGGTTTTTTTCAAGATGGCAAAATTCAAAATGCTTTGCAAGTTACTTTTCATCCCATTCCTTTTTTACCACAATACACCATTGGTTATTGTCCGCGCTCCTTTACCCCAGATGAAGATCAACTAGCTGGTTTAAAAGAACTGGGCAAGCAGCATAACGCCATTTTTATCAAACTTGAACCTAATATTGCCAAACCGATTAATAATCGTGATGAGCTCAAGCCCCTGATTGAATTTTTGTTAAATAATGGTTGTGAGCCAGGCCGTCCCTTTTTTGCTGAAAATACTTTTCAGCTAGATTTAACTCCATCAGAAAATGAACTGTTTGCTAAACTCAAAAACAAAACTCGTTACAATGTTAAATTAGCCCAGCGTAAAGGTGTCAAAATTGTGGAAGACAATTCCGCCAAAGGTTTGGCAATTTACTTGCAAATTCTGGAAGAAACCTTAAAAAGACAAAACTTTTATCTTCATACTCCAGCATATTTTAAAACCATGTGGGAGCTACTTCACGACTCTGATTTAATGCATATTTTTCATGCTAATTATGAAGGCACGACATTGGCTTCGTGGATTATGTTTAAGTGGAAAGATGTTTTATATTACCCCTATGGAGCTTCGCGCAATATTCATCGCGAAGTTATGGCCAGTAACTTAATGATGTGGGAGATGATTACTTGGGGCAAAAGACAGGGAGCTACTTTATTTGATATGTGGGGATCATTGGGACTTAATCCAAATCCCAAAAGCCATTGGTATGGTTTTCATCGTTTCAAGGAAGGTTATGGAGCAGAACTCATGCAATTTGTAGGCACTTTTGATTTAGTATTACAGCAACCTCATTATAAAATTTTTAGAACTTCAGATAGTTTACGTTGGAAATTGCTTCGACTTAAAACCAAAATTAGCCTATAATAAATTGACTATTAATTACGCACATTAGCTTAAGTTCGTCACAATTAATAACTATAATTTATACAAAAAAATATGAATGAAAAACGCTTTAAACGCATCATGCTTAAAATTGGTGGAGAGTCATTATTAGGCAAATTAGAATATGGTATCGATCCCGAAGCAGCTCAAGAAATTGCTGAAAAAATTCGCAGTATTTATACTAAACACGTCCAAGTTGCTGTTGTTATCGGAGGAGGAAATATTTTTAGAGGTGTAGCTGGAGCCAAAAAAGGTATGGACCGAGCTACTGCTGATTATATGGGTATGTTAGCCACTGTCATGAATGGTTTAGCTTTACAAGATGCTTTAGAAACATTAGGAGTGCCTAGTAGATTGCAATCAGCTCTTGATATGCCAGCTGTGGCTGAACCTTTTATTAGACGCCGAGCCATTCACCACATGGAAAAGGGGAGAGTGGTTATTTTAACTGCTGGAACAGGTATGCCTTATGTCACTACCGATACTGGAGCTGCTTTGCATGCCCTAGAACTTCATTGTGATGTCTTAATGAAAGCCACTAAAGTTAATGGTATTTATGATAAAGATCCTGAAAAATATCAGGATGCCAAGCGCTACAAAACCTTACTTTATCAAGACGCCATTGAAAAAGAAGCTATTCAAGTGATGGATACCGCTGCTTTAGCCATGGTCAAAGAAAATAATATGCCAGTGATGGTTTTTAAACTTTTTGAAGGCAAAAATTTAGAAAAGGCTGTTGACGGGGATGATATTGGCACCTATATGAGCCACGAAACCAAATCTGTTTTTGCTTGATGATTAATAGTCTTGATAAGACAGCTTAATTTCAGGTGATGAAGGTATACCAAACTCAATCACAAAGCAAAGCAAATTTATTATTATTTATTTAATAAAACTATCTGCCTATGAAAAAAACTTTTGCTATTAATGGCTTTGGACGCATCGGTCGCACCGCTTTTCGCATCTGGTGGCAGCAACATCAAGAAGAACTAGAACTCACAGCCATTAATACCTCGGGTTCCATGCCCATTAAAAATTGGGTTCATCTTTTAAAATATGACAGCAACTACGGTCAGTTTGATCCTGGTATTACCTACGAGGAGCATCAATCTAATAAAGATGTCACTGACGCAGATTCTTTATTAGGAGTCATCAAAATTAAAGACAAAATTATTGCTGTTACTGCGCAAAAAGATCCTGCCAAAATTCCTTGGGCACAACTAGAGGTTGATATTGTGTTGGAAGCAACTGGCAAATTTCTCACGCAAAAAGAAAATTTATTACACTTACAAGCAGGAGCTAAAAAAGTATTGTTGACTGCTCCTGGAAAAAGTGAAGGCATTAGCACTTCTGTATTGGGAGTTAATGAGTTTGATCAAACTCAAGATATATTTTCCAATGCTTCGTGTACTACCAATTGTGTAGCCCCAGTCATCGCAATTCTGCATGAAGCTATTGGTATCCAAAAAGCCTTGCTCACTACAGTTCATGCTTATACTGATGGCCAAAACTTATTAGACAACTCAAATAAAGACATGAGGCGAGCTCGTACTGCAGCGATCAATCTGATTCCCACTAGCACCGGTGCAGCTCAAGCTACCACAGCTATTATTCCTGAGCTTGATGGCTTATTTGATGGCTTGGCTGTCAGGACACCTGTCGCAACCGGATCTTTATCAGACATAGTCATGCTCATGAAAAAAGATACTACTGTTGAGGAAATTAACCGCATCTTAACCGAGGCTGTCAAAAACAAGCGTTGGCAAAATAGCTTAGCTGTCAACAATGAGCCCATTGTTTCCAGCGATATTGTGGGCCGTAATGAATCTTCCATTATTGATCTTGAATTCACTCAAGTGGTGGGAGGAAATTTAGTTAAAGTCATTAGCTGGTACGATAATGAATGGGGCTATTGCGCTCGACTTTTAGATCAACTGAAACTCATAAAAGTCTAATTAAACTAATTCAAGCATGGCAAAAATTTTACATACTGCCGATGTTCACTTACAACAAGTAGGTGACCAACGCTGGCAGGCTTTAGTTACTATTCTTGAAACTGCCACTAAACTTAAAGTTGATGGTGTGACTATTGCTGGAGATTTATTTGATCAAGATGCCCATTCTCATGAACTGCGTGATAAATTGCGCACCTTATTTTCTCAACTAAATTATCAAATTATTATTCTTCCTGGAAATCATGATGCTCGGTCTTTTGAGGCTGGTTTATATTTCGGAGATAACGTCACTCTCTTGACTGATTCTAGTCAATTAATCAAACTGAAAGATGCTAGCATTACTGGCATCCCTTTTGAACCATTATCTGCAGGGGAATTATTCAAAAAAATAGAAGTTATTAACGACCAACTTGATCAAGATGATCATAATATTTTATTGTTTCATGGAGAGTTAACCGATCTTTTCTTTAATAGTAGTGATTTTGGAGATGAAGGACAAAAACGCTATCTGCCCTTAAAACTTAATTTATTAACTCAGACAAAGTTTGATTATATTTTGGCAGGTCATTTTCATAGTAAATTACACATTAAACGTTTACCCAATCGCAGAATGCAACAAGGAGGCTATTTTATTTATCCTGGTTCTCCTGTTTCGATTACTACTAAAGAAACTGGTCCCAGATCAGTAGCGCTAATTCAAACTCAAAGAGCCCCGCAACCAATTGCCTTAGCAACTGTTTACTATGAATTATTTGAGCTCACAGTGAAGCCGTCAGCTGATCAAAAATTAATTAGCAAAATTGAAAAAGAGTTACAACAATTACCTGATAATGCCAGAGGCATTTTAAAAATCACTGGTTTTTATGATCAAAAAAAACTAGGTCTAACAGAACAAGAATTTAAAACTACCTTAGATAAATTAGCTAAGAAATATCACAGCCACCTAGATGCGAATAATTTTACTGTTAAAGATGTGGGATCAATTATTAGCAGCGGTCTCTATCAAACTTTTGCCGAGCATTTAAAACAAACAGAATTTTCCGATGCTTATCAACAGCAATTATCACAACAGTTTATTAATGCCTTGATGCAAGTTAATTCATGAAAATAAAGCAACTCTCTATACAAAGCTATGGTCCTTTAGCTGATAAGAAATATCAGTTTCATGATGGTTTTAATCTTGTTTTTGGTCGCAATGAACAAGGTAAAAGTTTAACCCTTGATGCTTTGACAAAACTATTACTAGGAAAAAGTAGCAAAAAATTTGCAGCTATTAATAGAGTAGAGGACGATCCAGCTGCTTATGGCAGTTTTGTCAGTGTCACCACCATTAAAGACAATCAACCAGAATCAGTCAAACTTCAGGGTAAATCAACTCTGACTGATTTAATTGGTCTAACTGCAGATGAGTGTCAAAATTTATTTTTAATCAGAAATAGTAATCTATCTATTGGTCAAGATTTATCAGATCAAGATCGTTTTTACACCAGTTTAACTGATCGCTTAACAGGACTAAAAACTCAAGAAATTCAACAAGTTTCTCAACAGTTACGTGACGCTGTGCAAATCACTGATAAAACTGCTCAATTTCAAAATACTAGTGAAAATTTTAAGTTAGGAGAAAGACTGCAAAAAGCAGAACTTTTACTTTCCTTCGAGGGCAAAATCACACAACTCATGCAACAAGATGAAACCGAGCATTGGTCTGATCTAGAAGCGCAAGCAGTTGAGCTTAAACAAAAATTAAGCGAGTATAAACAACAACTAGGACAACTGGAATCAGCTAAACAAATTCAAGAGTCTCAGGCAGTTTGGCAAAAAATTCAACAGTTAGAAAAATTGCATGAACAACTTGCACAGTTAGCAAACATCAGTCAATCACAACTAGATGAATTTCGGTTAGCTGAGCAAAATCTAATAAATTTACAAGAAAAAAAAGATGAATTAAAACAGGAAATAAAAAATAAAAATCAAAAACTAATTGCATTAGAAAAAGAATTAGAAAAAATAAATCGACAGATTAAACAAACTAACGAAGCCCAGCAAGAACTAGAAAATCGCATTCAGCCAGATTTAGTTTTGCTAGCCAAAAAATATGCTACCTATAATTCTTATCCCACAAAACCATGGTGGCAAATAGGATTGTATTTAGGTAGCAGTTTGCTTAGCTTAAGTGTAATTGCTTATCTCATTAAACCTGTTGCTATTTTTTTAGCACTAGTAATTATTTTTTGTTTAGCCACCATTGTCAGTTTCTTAAAATTTATTTTGCATAATCAGCAACACCAGCAACTTGATCGTCAATTGGAACAGCTGAAACTAGATTCGGTTAAATATGGTATTAAAGGTAAAAAAATTGAAGATATTTTGCAGCAAACTCAAACATTTAAACAAGAGTTTCAAGCACTCACGCAACAACAGGCTAGTTTAACAGCTCAAACGCAACAACTCAAACAAGATATTGTTGAGTTGGATGATAAGAAAATAAGTTTAATCCAAGAGCAACTTCAACGCAGCCAACAACAGGTTGCTCAAATCAAAACCTCTCATCAACTTAAGACTTTAGCAGATTATGAAGCCAAGCTAAATCAAAAAAATTCTTTAACTATTCAGTGGCAAAAGTTAGCCACCCTAGTGACTGAAAAATTAGGCACTGCTCCAGAGAATCAAGATGATTTAGACTTTTGGCAAGAAAAAATTGCCCAAGCTCAAACTTTAACAGAAGCTGATCAAAGCATCCAATACAGCCCAACCCTTGTTACTCAATTAATCAGCGCCAAAGATCAAGCTGAAATAAAATTAGAACAACTTAAACAAAGCTTGTCATTTATTAAAACCGAACTCAGAGATTTAGAAAAAGAATTAAACCAGGTCTTAAAAGATCGGTCAGAACCAATTCTCTGCGAAAATATGAATGATTTAAAACAAGCAGTCACTGAGCTAAAAGCCTTAATTGAGTTTCATTTTAATAAGCGTCAGCAAACCTTAGACATTATTAAAATTTTGGATACCATTGCCGAACAGGAAAAAGAAAAAGTGGGCGAGTTATTTGGACCAAAAAGTGCCATTAGTCAACATTTTAACAAGATCACTAATGGACGCTATGATTTAGTTACTTTTGACCAAACTACCAGTCAAATTCAGGTTAGACTCACTCTAGAAAAAACCATACTGACCGCAGATAAATTATCAGCCGGCACTTATGATCAACTTTATCTTGCTATTCGTTTGGGATTAGGAAAACAACTCTTAAATCAACAGACTGGCTTTTTCATTTTAGATGATCCTTTTTTGAAATCAGATCAAAAAAGACTAGAGGACCAACTACAAATGTTGTTAGAGTTGGCCAAACAAGGCTGGCAAATTATTTATTTTTCAGCTAAAAATGAGGTCAAAGATTATGTGCAAGATCTGGCTGATAATGTGATCACTGTTAAAAATTAGTCTGAAATAAATTTGAACAGTATAATCATAAAAAAATTCTTGTGCTATAATTGCCAATCTATTTATAGATCAAAATCAGTCATGATCAAATATTAAATATTTTAAAAATATGCCTAATACCAAGCAACCATCAGCCAATTCAACACCAGCTAATAATAAAACTCAACAGGATGCTCACCAGCAGCAACCTGATGTCAGGGAGTCAGTAGCTGAGAACGATTCTTTTGTGATTAAATTTAGCTGGGATAAGGTTCAGCCTATCTATCAAGCTAAACTAAAAAAGATGGCTCAAAATCTTAAGCTCAAAGGGTTTCGTAAAGGTAAAACTCCACTTAATCTTGCAGAAAAAGAACTTAATCAAGAACAGATCGTCAATTCTGTTTTAAAAGAGTTGCTCCCACAAGCTTATCAAGCAGGCTTGAAAAAAGGCAAATTTCTTCCTATTTCTGATCCTGAATTTCAAGCAATAAGTTTAAACAAAGATAATGATTGGGAAATTAAAGCAGTTTTTGCTCAAAAACCAAAAATAAATCTGACTGGTTATGCTCAAGTTGTTAAAAAGGCTAAAGCTAAAGCTAAAAAAGAAATAGCAAAATATAACCAGCAAGCACAGGCACAAAAAGATGCTAAAAAAACAGATACAAGTAAAACTAAAAAAAACGATTCAGTTGATAAAAAAGCTCAAGCCCCAACTCAACCACTTAGCCAACAGCAACAAGATGATACGCTGATGCAAGCAATTTTTGCAGAGCTCGTACAAACCCAAAAACCTAAAGTTCCTGAATTACTGATTAAGCAGAACACTCAACAAGAAATTCAAAACTTAACTCAACGTCTTAAAGAACTCAATATTACTGTAGAAGATTTTTTAAAAGCAAGAAATTTAACGCAAGATCAACTCACCATGCAAATGGCATATTCAAGTTTAAATCAACTGCAAGTTGAGTTTTTACTTAACGCCATTGCTGAACAAGAAAAAATTACTGTCACTGCTCAAGAAGTAACAGAAAAATTACAAAAAATTGAGGATGAAGCGACTCGCGCTAAAATGAAACAGGATGCTAACTATCAAATCTATTTAAAAGCTACCATTGTTAAACAAAAAGCTATTAAATATTTGCTAGACCTATAACACTAGTATCATTTCATTATTGCTAAAAGTAGCTTTTGCTATTCTTAATCATATTAATATATCAAATAACTATACTTATATAACAAAGACCTGCTAAAATTTTTGTTAAAGATTTAATTCATTCTTATTGACGATATGGGTATTGCAACCTATAATATGTCTTTTAAAATACAAAAATGAATTCCTTTACCAGCGGTCAAAACTCTAGTCAAAAACATTCTCCATCAACTCAGCAAAATCCATTTGCTCGGGCTCTAGCTGAAGTAGAAAAAAAAGGGCAAACAGAAAATAGCCTGACCAATGATCAAAATAAAAATCAGTTAACTTCAAATAACAGCGGTTCACTGTTTAATGCCGACCAATATTCACCATTTGGAGAACAAACATTTAATCCACTCAACTTTACTAACTCTAGTGAGTTTAAAGCCAGACAAGAAAAAGAACTGAAAAGAAAACAGTTGCGAGAAAGATTGCAACGCATGGTTAATCCTGTTGAACAAGCTGATGTTTTTGATGCTAGAGAAGAGCAGACCAAAAAAAGAATTAATGAAATTCGCATCGAGCTAAAAGGATTGGCTGCCGACATTGCTGCTTTTTATAAAGAAGTGGATATTTCTTTAACTCAAGAAGTAAGCTCGCCTGGAATTAGCGGAGCTTATCACGATAATTTCTTTGCTAAATTAAAAGAGTTTATTATTATGTTAAGACAAAAGGTAAGTAGTGCTCGCACTTGGGCTAGACAAGCACAAGCTAAAAACAGAAAAAAAGTTAACAGATTTGGCTTAGATTTTAACAACAATGAAGCTAAAGCTGTTCACGATGTCTTTCATCATGAAAGAAGTAGCTCCTATGGCGCTTAATTTATTTTGGTAATAGGCTGATTTTTTGCCTTTTCAAATTTTAGCTTTTGACTTTATAATATAAATATCGGGCAGTTAGCTCAGCTGGTTAGAGCATTACGTTGACATCGTAAAGGTCACTGGTTCGAGTCCAGTACTGCCCACCAATACGTTAAAGTAATTTTTCATTCCTGGAGACGTTAAAGTAATTTTTCATACCTGCCTAGCTTCGCGTCGGACGGTATTTCAAAATCACTTTAACTCATTTTGACAATATTTTTCACACCCACCAAGTTTTTAGTTGCACCGTATTTCAAAATTACTTTAACTCTATAATAAGATCGCAATTTCTCTGCTTTTCATTTATCTCCCAATTCACCACTTGCCACACATTAAAACTCTGTGTTAGCATAATTTTTACCAACAAATTGTTTGATGAAGTCGGGTGCAACTCCCTCACTGTCGCGCAACGGTATAGTCCGATCTCAAACAATAGTCCTTCACCGGACTAGTTTAGGCTCGCGCTTAGCCATCAATTTTTTTTGATAACTTGGCGCAGCCCAAGTTTTTTTAACCTAAGCCAGCAGTTATCAATCATTAAGAAAAACAAAAATGTTTGCAAAAATCATTAAACGCCAAGGACAAATAGTCAAGTTTGATCAAAAAAAGATTTTAACCGCTATTGCTAAAGCAGGGCAGGCCACACAAGAATTTGATCAACAAGAGGCAGAGATATTAACTCAAAAAGTTGTTAACAAACTGGCTAAAAATATCAAAGAAGAAACACCTCACGTTGAACAAATCCAGGACATTGTTGAAGATGTTTTACTTAACTCCCGCTATAAAAAAACAGCTAAGGCTTATGTTTTATATCGCAATCAGCATCAACAGCTCAGAGCGATTGTCGATGGCATCAATAATGGTTTAGTTGATAGCTATTTAAACAAAACTGATTGGCAAGTTAAAGAAAACAGTAACATGACTTATTCTTTGCAGGGTTTAAATAATTATATTGCCAGTGAAATCAGTAAAAAATATTGGCTTAATAAAATTTATCCTCAAGAAATTCGCGAAGCTCATCTTAAGGGTGAATTTCACATTCATGATTTAAACAGCTTGTCAGTCTATTGTGTGGGCTGGGATTTATTAGATTTATTAACTGAGGGTTTTACTGGAGTGGAAGGAAAAATTTCTAGCAAACCACCTAAACATTTTAGGTCAGCACTGGGACAGGTGGTCAACTTTTTCTATACGCTACAAGGTGAAGCAGCTGGCGCTCAAGCTTTTAGTAATTTTGATACGCTCCTAGCTCCTTTTATCCGCTATGACAAACTAAGTTTTAAAGACGTTAAACAGGCTCTCCAAGAATTTTTATTCAACGTTAATGTGCCTACAAGAGTTGGTTTTCAAACTCCCTTTACTAACGTCACCCTCGACCTCACTATTCCTAGCCATTATACCAAACAGCCAGTTATTATTGGTGGCCAACCACAAACTGAAACTTATCAAGAATTTCAAAAAGAACTGAGTATGTTTAATAAAGCCTTTTTGGAAGTCATGGCAGAGGGTGATGCCAAGGGTAGAGTGTTTACTTTTCCTATTCCGACTTACAACATTACTAAAAAATTTGACTGGGACAGCGAAGAGGCGCAACTGCTTTGGCAAGTAACTGGCAAATATGGCTTGCCTTATTTTTCTAACTTTATTAATTCTGATATGGATCCGGAAGATGCGCGCTCAATGTGTTGTCGCTTACGCATTGATAATCGGCAGCTGAATAAAAATCTTAAAAAAAGAGGGGGTGGTTTATTTGGTGCCAATCCTTTAACTGGTTCAATCGGCGTAGTCACTATCAATCTGCCTAGAATTGGGTTTAGCACTAAAAATAAAAAAGAGTTTTTTCAACAGCTGACCAAACTAATGCTTTTGGCCAAAGAAAGTTTAGAAACTAAAAGAAAAATCTTAGAAACCTTTACTGACAAAAATCTGTATCCCTACACCAAATATTATCTGAGAAATATTAAAAAAAGAGATGGTAAATACTGGGGTAATCATTTTTCTACCATAGGCATTATCGGCATGAACGAGGCGATTCGCAATTTATTTAATACCAATATCGCTAGCGCCAAAGGTCAAAAATTTGCTTATGAAGTACTAGAGTTTATGAGAGAGACATTGGCTAAATTTCAACAAGAAACAGGGCAAAATTATAATTTAGAGGCTACTCCAGCTGAAGGTACATCCTATAGATTGGCTCTAATAGATCAAAAACTTAATGATCAAGCCATCTTTGCCAATGGTCAAGGTAAAGAGGTAAAACATCCTTTTTATACTAACTCTAGTCATCTGCCGGTTAATTTGACTGATGATATTTTTGAGGCTTTAGACCTACAAGATCAGCTTCAAACTCAGTACACCGGTGGTACTGTCGTGCACTTATTTTTAGGGGAGAGAGTCCAAGATGCAACTGCTGTTAAAAGTCTAGTGAAAAAAATCTGTACCAATTACGAACTACCTTATTTTACCTTATCTCCCACTTTTAGTGTTTGCCCAGAACATGGTTATTTAACTGGTGAAGTCGCGGTTTGTGAAAAGTGTCACAGTACCTGTGAGGTCTATTCTAGAATAGTGGGCTATTTGCGACCGATTAAGCAATGGAATGACGGTAAACAAGCCGAGTTTGACCTGCGCAAAGTTTATCAATCTCCTCAAAAAAAATGCTAATTGGTGGCTGGCAAAAATTTTCTCTTAACGAATACCCAGGAAAAACAAGCGCAATTCTTTTTACTCAAGGTTGTAATTTTCGCTGTCGCTATTGTCATAATCCTGATTTAGTTTTAAAACCACAGTTTACTCAGCTAATTGCTATTGATGAAATTTTTGCCTTTTTACAATCAAGACAAGGTAAACTGGATGCTGTGAGTATTACCGGTGGCGAGCCAACTCTACAGCAAGATTTAATTCCCTTTATCAGAAAAATCAAAAAGATGAAGTTTTTAATTAAACTAGACAGTAATGGCACTAATCCTGACATGTTAGCTAAAATCATCAAGTTAAACTGCGTAGACTATTTAGCTATGGATATCAAAGCACCTCTAGAAAAATATCAAAAAATTACCAGCACGGTTGTCGATAGTGCCCAACTACAAAAAAGCATTAATTTAATCATTAATTCTGGCATTGAGCATGAATTTCGTACCACTATTGTTAAATCCCTAACCAGTCAAGCTGATTTAATTACAATCAGCCAAACTATTCAGGGTGCCCAACATTATTATTTGCAAAGATTTATTGCTTCTAAGTTAATTGATCCCTCTCTTCAAAATGAAACTTCTTATTCTCTGGCAGAACTAGAAAAACTGGCTATAAAATTGTCAGCTTTTGTTCAGCATTGTGAGGTAAGATGAGAAACATACTTTGCTCATACAACTGACTCACAAATTTATATTGGCATAAATTATAATTGAATGTTATAATTGCAACTCAATAAATTAACAATATTAACAAATAATCTAAATAGTGAGCACCAATAGCTACAACAGTAATAACAGAATAACTTTTAATGAAAGAATTAGGTTTCCTGAAGTTAGAGTATTGAGTGAACTAGGTGAGTCTTTAGGAGTGATGTCAAGCAATCAGGCTTTGGCTCGAGCTCAAGAAGAAACCAAAGATTTAGTGCTAGTCACAGAGCAGGCTCAACCGCCGGTAGTTAAAATTATTAAATTATCAAAATACAAATATCAATTACAAAGAAAACAGGCTAAGGCTCGTAAAAAAAATAGAACTCAAGATTTAAAAGAGTTACGCTTATCAATGTTTATTGGCGCAGGAGATTTGCTCGCCAGAAAAAAAAGAATTAAAGAATTTTTAAAAGACGGAGATAAAGTTAGACTCAGCCTTCAATTTAAAGGCAGAGAGATTGCTAAAAAAGAGTTTGCCTACGAGTTATTTGCAAGTGTGATTAATGAAATAGTAGAGGAAAAACTGGGTACAGTAGAAATTCAACCTAAAATTATTGGTCGAAAAATGATGGCCCAACTTACTCCCGCCTAATTTCAACATTACTTGCTAGCTAATTTTTTAAAACGTTATTAGATTAACATTAACTTTATATTTAAACTATGAAAAAAAATAAACTCAAAACCAGAAAATCAGCCAGCAAACGTTTTAAAATTACTGGTACAGGTAAAGTTTTACGCAGAGCACAAAACTCTGGTCACCTCAGACGTCATAAAAGCAAAAGAGCAATTAGAAATTATCATAAATACGTAGAAATTACTGGTAAAACAGCTACTAAAATTAAACAAATGATTGGCATCGCTTAATCAATTTAAATTAATTCTCACAAGGAAATTATTATGGCAAGATCAAAAACAAGCACCGTCCGCAGACAAAAACATAAAAAAGTATTAAATTTAACTAAAGGCTTTCGCGGAGCCAACAATCGTTTATATAAACGAGCTCACGAAGCTTTACTACACTCAGGGCAATATGCCTACAATGGTCGTAGACTCCGTAAAAGAGATATGAGAAAGTTGTGGATCATGCGTATTAATGCTGGTCTGCAAACAGTAGGCAATAGCATTAAATATTCACGTTTTATTAAAGCTTTAAAAGATAGCAAAATAGCTGTGAATCGTAAAATGATGGCTGAGCTAGTGGTAAGTGACATTGATGCTTTTAAGGAAATCGTGGCTAAGGCGGGGTTGAAATAATTTAAAACTTTATTTCTGATTCAACATTCCGCAGCTTTGCTGCTAATAGATAAATCAGAATGGGGTTCTAAGGGGATTCCCCTTAGTGGAGCTTATCTTATAAATAACATTAAGTAAGCGACAGAGGAGCAGGCTTTGATCTTGCACAGCAAGA
>CAZTBN010000005.1:0-27136 GCA_964611955.1 uncultured Pseudomonadales bacterium
TGAAACTCTTTAGAAATGAGCAAAGCGAATTTTTTTATTCTATAATAGATCTGTTATGACTCAAAATATTGATTCTAGTCAAGAAGAAGAAACTCAGTCAGTGTTATCAGCATCTGATCAAGCGCAGTTAGATCAACCTCAAGAGCCAATAGCGCTCTTTGAGCCAGATTTAGACAATCGCTTAAGTTCGGGGCTGATATCTATGCCTAGTAATGAGTTAAATGAGTTTACTCAGGATTTTTTAACTGAGTATGCTCAGGGTATTGCTTATGGGCAAAGACCGATTGTGTCTCCTATTGAAGTGGATGAGTTGGCTGCTAAGCTCGCCAAAACTTATGAAAAAATTCGTAGAATTGTTGATTGGAAAGATGAAAATTTAATCAGGCGTACAGCTATTGAAAGAATTTTAAAACGCACTTTGCTATCAGAATTATCCGGTATTGGTCAGAGTGGGCTTGATGCTGAAAAGATTACCGGACCACTAGTTATGGAAATGGTCCGCAGTGGTTATTTTGATAATAATCAAATCTCAAAAAATAAAATTCCGATTGCTAAACAAAGTTTGGTTAAATATATTTATATTTTGAATAATTCTCCTCATGCAAGACGAATAACTGGCAAACGCAGGCACAAATCAAATCTCAAGTTAAAGATCAATTTTTATAACTGGATTTTAGAAATTGCAGCTTGCGAAATTGAGGAAATTTTAGCGCCAGCTTTTCCAGAAAATGCTCTGATTAATTACATGACTTCCTCTATTTTTAAAAAACTCAGAGTTACGCCTTCAGGACTGATGAATGAAGAAGAGATTTTGCTGCAAACTTATATCGCAGTGCAACGGTCTCTTTATTCTTTAGATGAGCCCATCATTACCTATAATTTAATTAAATATCGTTATCCACGTTGGTTTGACGATGATACTGAGTTTATTGCCAATTTTGCTCAGAACATCAATCAAATTCAGACTCAACTTGAACTTGATTTAGAAAATAAATACAGCAAAGAATTTTTCAAGGTGTGTGAGCAGATGGATGCGGCTTATTTAATTTTTGGTGATGTAATGAAAGAAATTGATCAAGATCCCGCAACTATTGAAGCTAAACTAAAAGATAGAAAAACTTTGGCAGAGCTAATTACTACAGTTTATGATCGTCGCTTAAAAACTTTGAAAACTAGATTGTACCGAGGTGCTATTTATTCAACTTTATCTATTTTCGTAGCAGGCATTGCTAGTTATGCTTTGTTTGAAGGACCGGTGGCTCAACTTTTTGGTAATGGTTTTAGTTGGTTAGCTGTACTAGTTGATTTAGGAGTGCCCTCAGCCTTGATGTTTTTATTAGTGATTACTATTAAGCCACCGAATAAGAATAATTTGGCTAGAGTTAAGCAAGAAATTTATAAAATTTTATATCACAGTGAAGAAAAAGATGAATACGAAATTGTGCTAGTTAAAAAAAGAAATAAAATCCTGAATGCTTTTTTTAGCATGGTTAGCTTACTGGGAGGTGTTGCCGGAGCCTTTGCTGTTTATACTGTCTTTAGAGTCGCTGGTGTGCCGTGGACGTCACTTTACATTGATACTATGTCAGTGGCTATGATTTTGTTTGCAGCCACGGTAGTGCGTCATAAAGCTCAAGAATTATCAATTCAAGAAAGTGGGGGTCTGATCTCAATGACGGTTGATTTCTTTTATTTGCCATTAGCTAAAGTTGGGCAATGGTTCTCCACTAAATGGAAAGAGTATAATGTGGTGAGTGTTTTTTTCACTGCTCTTATCGACACTCCTTTTTCTATGATTTTAGGTATTATTGAGGATTGGCGATCTTTTCTGCGCGATCGTCGCTCTGAAATACATTAGTATCATGAATTAGTTTCATGAATTAGAGAAAAGCAGATGTTATTATCATTAAATATTTAAACAACGAAAGATAAATTATGAACTCAAAATTAACAATTGCCCCGTTAGGTGGCATGGGAGAAGTGACACAGAACATGTTTCTGTATCAATATGAACAAGAAATATTAATAGTAGATTGCGGTATTGGTTTCCCAGATCAATATATGCCAGGAGCTGATATTATTATTCCTGACATTACTTTTCTACTTTCTCAACTGGAGCAAGGCAGTAAAATAGTGGGCCTGGTTCTAAGCCATGGTCATGATGACCATATTGCGGCTTTACCATATTTATTACCATCATTACCAGATTTTCCTATTTACGGTTCCAGTTTAACTGCTGGCTTTGCTCAACAACGGATTGATGATGGCAAGATTAATAAAAAAGTGACTGTGATTAAAGATAAACAATCAATTAAGATTGGCACCTACTTTACTGTCACTCCATTATCAGTGACTCACTCAGTTCCAGATTCCAAACACTTATTAATCAATACCCCAGTGGGTTTGATTTATCATGGATCTGATTTTAAAATTGATAAAAATCCTATTGACGGCGTTTTTACTGATTTAGAGATGGTGGCTAAAGCTGGACAAGAAGGTGTTAAATTAATGTTGGTCGACTGTTTGCGTGTGGAAAGAGAAGATTGGAGCCAATCAGAATCAGAAACTGGACCTGCGATTGAAAAAGAAATTCATCAAGTACGGGGCAAGTTTATTGTGACTTTAATGAGTTCACATCTGCACCGTATTCAACAAGTGATTGATATCTCGACTAAATATAAACGTAAAGTGGTCTTTATTGGTAGAAGCGTGGAGCAAAATGTTAAGGTTGCTCAACAGTTAGAAAAATTATTAATTCCTAAGGGTTTAGTGATCAATAAAAAAGATATTGCTAATTACAAAGATTACGAACTCACCATTATTATTGCTGGTAGCCAAGGTCAAGAAGGTTCATCTTTAGTCAGAGCAGTTTTTGGTGAGCACAGCATGATTCACATCAATGAGAGTGACAAAGTCATCTTTTCCGCTGATGCCATTCCTGGTAATGAAATTCCTTATTATCGAGCTATTAATGAACTGTGTCGCAATCGCATCCCGGTGGTATATCCAACCTTATCACCTAATATTCATCAAACTGGACATGCCAGTGCTGCTGAGCAGTTAGAATTGGTGTCTTTGGCTAGACCAAACTTTGTTATGCCTATTGGTGGATCTGATCGCCATCGCGAACTGTTTAGAACCAGAGTCGCTCACAAATTAGGTTATTCTGATGAGCAAATTCTGATTCCTCAAACAGGAGAAGTTATTGCTTTGACTGATGATAAATGGAGAGTTGATCAAAAATTAAAGTTAAATCCTAAAATTGTGGATGGCTTAGGCGTAGGTGATGTCGGTCCGGTGGTATTGTCCGATCGTATGGCTTTAGGTGAAGCTGGTATGGTAGTAGTAGTGATTCCTAGAGAAGATGGCAAATTTCAGTTTAATCGCATTGAGGTTATTTCTAGAGGTTTTGTGTTTATGAAACAAGCTGATGAAGTAATTAAGTTTATTAAAGAAACTACCATTGATGCTATTACTAGTAGCCAGGGTTTAAATGATTACGAACTGAAGAAAAAAATTGAACGCTATTTAGCTAAAAAATTCTATAAGATTATTCAGCGAGAGCCAATTGTGATACCAGTATTTTTAGATTAGGTTGATGTTATTTTGTTGATCAATTATTTTATGCAGCAATTGAAAGTGAGATGGCATTTCTGAATTTGAGTTAATTGTTTTTATTTTTTTAACTGAAATTAGTTTAAAATAAAACAGAGAAGTTCCTACCAAATATTAAATACCAGATGTTAATCTGATATACTAAAGTTATGGGTAGACATAAGAAAACAAAACCAATCAAACTAAAGATCGAAGCTGATACAATGCATTCAGTTGCAGCAGTTTTTTCCATATTAGTCGGCTTGTTAATTATGGTTTCTTTTACTGGACAAGGTTTGGTTTTACAGCAAATTAATCTTTTTCTGACTAGCAAACTCGGTTTGGGCATGTTGTTTTTGCCTTTAGTCTTTTTTTCTAGCGGTTTAGTGATGCTACGAGTTAACTGGAAATGGGCAGAACCTAATGTGCTTTTAGGAATTTTGGTGTTAATGTTGGCTTTTGTGATTGCTTTTAAAACTGGTGCTATCGGCGCACAAACTTTTTTAAATTTTTCCCGTTTATTAAATCCAATCGGCACTTATGTGACTGCTGGCGGGTTAATGGTGGCAGGTTTGTTGATTGCTTTTCAATCTTCTTTAGTTGATCTAGTTAAGTATGTGAAGAAATCTCTAGATCAGATCAAAGACAGGAGATTGAATGCTAAAGTAGAAAAAGAAAAATTGAAACTGCCTTTCTTTTCTAAATTTGCTTTGAATAAAAAAGACAAGGCTATTAAGCAAGCTGCTGCAGATGCAAAAAATCAAGATGTGGGAGATGACCAAACCGGTACGGCCGTGATTTCTAATCAGTCAGATTCCGTTATTATGGCTAATAAAACTGATGGTGCTGATGCCAGACTTGATAGTTTGGGCGATAAAGAGTTGCTCACTCCTAGTAATTTGCCACTAGTGTGGGATTATCCGCCATTATCTTTATTATCAGATAAAAAAGGTGGTGAGGCAGATCGTGGTGATGTTAATCAAAATGCTGATTTAATTGAAAATACCTTGGAATCTTTTGGGATTAAGGCCGATGTTAAAGAAGTTAACTTTGGGCCTTCAGTCACTCAGTATGCTTTAGAAGTAAGCCGAGGGACTCGTTTATCTAGAATCACCAGCTTATCAACTGATTTAGCCATGGCATTGTCTGCTCCTACTGGCCAAATTCGTATTGAAGCACCAATTGCCGGTCGTAATTTAGTCGGTGTGGAAGTACCAAATCGCTCTTTTGAGTTTGTGACTTTAAAAGAAATTTTAGGTTCGAGTAAATTAAAAAAACATCCTTCTAAATTAGCAGTGGGTTTGGGTATTGATGTGGCTGGTAAACCAGTTATTGAAGATATTGCTCAAATGCCACATTTATTAATTGCTGGTGCAACCAATTCCGGTAAATCAATTTGTATTAACAGTTTTTTAAGCTCGCTTTTATTTAGAGCCAGTCCCTCTGAGTTAAATTTAATTTTAGTTGATCCAAAAAGAGTGGAGTTAACTCAATATGCTGACATTCCTCATTTAATTACTCCAGTTATTTTTGAGCCTAAAAAAGTGATTTCTGCTCTAAAATGGACCGAAAACTTAATGGAAAAACGCTACAAAATGCTGCAGGATGTAGGAGTAAAAGAAATTCGTGCTTATAATGAGCTGGCTGGTTTGGCTGCGATGCCAAATTTAATTTTAGTGATTGATGAAATGGCAGATGTGATGATGTTTGCTCCTGGAGATGTGGAAGCCTCAGTGACTCGTATTGCGCAAATGGCTCGGGCTGTTGGCATTCATTTAGTCTTATCAACCCAACGACCATCAGTGGATGTCATTACTGGTTTGATCAAAGCTAATATTCCGACGCGTATTTCCTTTCATGTTAACAGTGCGGTTGATTCTAGAGTTATTTTGGATAGCTCTGGCGCAGAAAAGTTACTGGGTAAGGGAGATATGTTGTATCAAGCTCCTGATAAAGCTAAGCCGATTAGAGTTCAGGGTACTTATGTGTCGTCTAAGGAAACAGCTGCTTTAATTGATTACTTAAAATCTCATGGTCAACAGCCAGCTTATGAGGAAGAGATTACTAATAAATATAAAGCAACTAAGATGGGAGCTGAAGCTACTAGTGAAGAAAAAGATGAATTTTTTGATGAAGCAGTGCGCGTTTTTGGCACTCGCGGTAAGGCATCGGCATCACTATTACAACGCAGGTTAAGTATTGGTTATAATCGAGCAGCTCGTATTTTAGATCAACTGTATAAATATCAGTTAATCGGTCCTCCAGATGGCAGTAAACCTAGAGAAATTAATGAACCGGAAATGAAGGCTTATTTGGCTAAACAGCAAGGTGGGCAAGAATAGTTTGTTTGAGTGAGCTTATCCCGCCTAGTAAGGCTGGTGAAATTTTTCTAACTCTGCCCAAATTTTAGCACAGGCAAACTCCCAAATGTGGAGATGAGGGGGAATGACCCCCTGTCCACAACGAACTAAGTAATAACATCTACAGACATAGTTTATTTTCGCTCAAGTGAAAAAAGTTAACAAACAAACTTTTATTTCACAGCCATATCTTTGTCTTAAGTTAACCAATGATATGAGATTAGTTAACTGTCACACTGACTGGGTTGTCACCTACTAGTTTCCGCCAGTGAAAAAACTCTAGTAGATGCCTTTTTACGCTAAAGCGTAAGCAGGGGTTGCAACTGGGCTTAAAAGGCTTTTAACAGCATTTTGAACGGAAGCAACTAAACTGTTTATTTTATTGACAGTTGTTTTGTAATCCTGTTTAACATCTGTTGATCAAAGATGGTCTGCAGTTATTAAAGAGCTGCTGCGTCAAAACAATACATCCCCTTATGAACTGTATATTATAAGCTATTTTAGCCTGAAAATAAAGTCGCTTCGCTCTTTTCTAAGGAGTTCCACTCCTGGAGCATTTTGTCTTGCTGTGCAAGATCAAAGCCTGCTCCTCTGTTCGCTTACGAGGTATTAAAACTAGTAAGCTCCACTAAGGGGAATCCCCTTAGAACCCCATTCTGATTTATCTATAACAGCACAGCTGTGAGGTATTAAATCAGAATAAAGTTTTTTACCTTGATTTAGATAAAAATTGCCTGATTTTTTAACTGCGAGCCACTGCCAAGGCTGTGACAGTTTTGGCTTGGGCCAGCTTTAAACTTTTAGCACATTCGTTTAAAGTACTGCCAGTACTGATCACATCATCAATAATTAAAATTTTTTGTTGTTGAACAGTTGCTAAAAAATCAGGATTAACTGCAAAACTGTCTTGTAAATTTTCTAATCTTTCTTGAAAAGTACTATGGGCTTGTTTTGAGGTATGTTTAATTTTAAGTAATAAAGGCAGAGCTGGAATGTTCAGTTTAGTGGCTAGTTGGCAGGCAATTAACTCAGCTTGGTTAAAACCGCGTTCATTAACTCTAATTTTAGAAGTGGGTGCCCAGGTAATGACATCATATTGATCCAGTTTTAAATGCTGATAAAGTAACTCTGCCAAAACTAAACTTACCTTTTTTATACCTTGATATTTAAGTTTTTTAATTAAATCGGAAATAGGTGACTGATAAGTAGCTAAAATTAAGGTTTGATCAAGATATTGCTGAGCAAACAATTTATTACTACTGGGTGTGGGGTTAAAATGAATCAGCTGATAGCAATGCTGACATAATAGTTTTCCGTTTTTGGCACAGCACACGCAATACTCTGGTAATAGCCAGTGGCTAACTAGGTTAATAACATCTTTAAAAAACTGCACTCTGTTAATATAATGTTGTTTCCTGTCTTTAAACTTAAGTTTTTGTTTCAAAATAATTTAGTCAATAAACTACAGCTTGGGTTCAGTATAGTGTTGTATAATAGCCATTAGCTAACAATAAACCAGGGATCCGTAGCTCAGTTGGTTAGAGCGTTCCGTTCACATCGGAAAGGTCAGCTGTTCGAGTCAGCTCGGGTCCACAGTTTTAAGATTAATTATTAACAAAAGGAGTTTTATGTCACTGCAAGATCGTTTAATTGAAGAAATGAAGCAAGCCATGAGAGAGAGAAAAACTTTAAGGTTAGACGTGATTCGTTTACTGCGAGCTCGGATTAAAAATGTTGAGATTGATCAAGGAGAACTTAATGATGACCAAGTTCAACAAATTGTGCAACAACAAATCAAGCAATGGAAAGAGGCTATTGTAGATTATAAAAAAGGTCAGCGTCAGGATTTAGTTGATGAGGCAGAGCAAAAAGTTGCTATTTTACAAGAATATTTGCCTCAACAGTTAACAGATGCAGAAATTGTTGAGATTATTAAAAAGATTGTAGCTGAGACTAAACTCGATCAACTGGGTCCGGTGATTGGTAAGGTTAAACAACAAATTGGCAACAGAGCCGATGGCTCACGCATTGCCATGTTGGTGAAAGAATTTTTCAGTAACTAATTGTTTTTCTATTTACCATGCAGACAAAAAAGATTGGTCAAATTATCGCTGAAGAAAGACAAAGGCGAAGTATTACGCTGTTACAAATGTCACAGTTGACTAAAATTAAGCCTAAGTATCTTCAATATCTAGAAGCAAATCAATTTGCCCAACTGCCTTCCGGAACTTTTGTCAAAGGATTTATTAAAGCCTATGCCAGGATTTTAAATCTAGATCCAAAACCACTTTTAGCTTTATTGCGTCGCGATTATCAAGAAAATACTAGTGGTCAGCTTTTACCTAGAGAGTTCATTACCCCAATGGTCAAAAAAACCAGATTTTGGAAACCAGTTACTTTGGTGGTGGTGATCATTGCCACCATTTTTTTTACTTTATTAGGCTATGTGGGTTGGCAATGGCATAACTTGAATAAACCACCCACGCTTGAGGTTTATACTCCTCAAGAAAATGAGTTTGTTTCTAGTCAAATAGTGGTCACTGGTATGACAGATAGTGAAGCGATTTTGGCAGTTAATGCTCAGCCAGTAGCTCTGCAGCCAGATGGTAGTTTTCGCACTGAAGTTTATTTGCCTAAAGAGGGCATTGCCACTCTCACAGTTGAGGCAATTGATCAGCGTGGTAAAGCTAATTTAAAGCAGATCACTGTTTATGTTAAGTTTTAATGATTGCATAACGGCAAGCCATCAATCTTAGTTAACTGTGTGGTTGTATGTTATAGTAAACTTAAGATAAAATTATTAATCATCAATATTTATGACTGAAATTATTCCTATTATTTTAGCGGTGTCCTTATCAATTTTAACCATAGTTTTGGTAGCAGTGGGAGTGCAATTATTCTTGGCTCTCAAGGCTTTTCGTCATTCTTTAGATAAGGTCAATGCTGTTTTTGATGAAACCGAAGAAAAGATTAAAGCTATTACCCAGCCTTTGCAGAATTTGGCTGGCATTGTTGCTGGTGTCAAAACCGGCGCTAAGGTTTTTGAAGGTTTTGTGCAGTTTTTAAATAATAGAAAAAGCGAAGACTCAACTAAAGATAGTAGAAAATAATCACTTTCATGAGTAAACTGGAATCAAAAAACGATAATCAATTTGGCTTGGGTTTAATCCTAGGTTTTTTAGCTGGCTCCACCGGCTATTTTTTATTTACTTCAGAACAAGGTAAGGAGTTTAAAGAAAAATTAAAAACAATCTGGGAGGAGTTGCAACAACAGCTCCCAGCTACTCAAGAATTGAAGATTGGAGAACTTAAGGTGAGCGAGTTGGTTAGTATTGTGTTAAATGGCACTGATCCTCAAGAAGCTAAAACTAAACGTGGCGCTATTATTAAAGATGCTAATCGTCCTGCTGTTCGCTCTCTTAATTTAAAACCTAAAAAGTTTAAAGGACTCTAAAATCAGAAAGAGTTAACGTTATGTCTCAAGATTCAAAAACAAGCAACAATCACAAGCTGTTTCCTTTTATTTTAATGATTGGTTTAGTAGCCTTTGTTTATTTGATTTATGTTATCTCTCAACAGTTTAATTTTAAGGATAAAATTGGTCAGCTGCAAACTACTATTACCACCCAAACTGAGCAAAATAAAATTGTTAAACAATATTTATTTCAGGCTGACCAAGCTGGGCAAACTCCATTTTCCTTGTTGCGGGATAATACCGATGCTCAATATACTCAATATGATTTTGGTGTGTTTGTGACTAGTATTAATGGTCAGTTAGCCAATGAAAATTATTATTGGGCAGTTTATGTGAATAATAAGTATGCAGAGGAAGCTGCTGATAAGATACAGTTAGCGATAGGCGACCAAGTTGAATGGCGCTTTGAAGAAATTAAGCATTAAGTCTAGTTTATTTTTTCTGCCCAGGAAAAGTTTTTTTTATTGCTCATTTTATGAAGATAAAAATTAATCAGTCTTTAGTGACAAAAATATTAACTGCTGGCGCTGTCTTAGCCAGTAGATTTATTGGTTTGATACCTAATTTTAGTCCTTTAGGCAGTTTAGGTTTTTTTCAACATAATTTTATTTTATTTATGGGTCAGATCTTGATTTTTGACTGGTTTTTTTCTGGTTTGTATCATGGTTTTATTTTTACTTATTTAGGTTTTGCCAGTTATTATGTGTTGGGTTTGCTAGCTAAAGATAAACCGAAAAAACAACTATTGTTGTTGCCTTTAGCCAGTTTTTTATTTTTTTTAATCTCAAATTTTGGAGTTTGGTGGTATTGGTATCCTCACTCCTGGCAGGGCTTACTAACTTGTTATACGTTAGCTGTTCCTTTTTATCGCAACACTTTATTGGGCGATGTTTTTTTTGGGGGCATGATTCTCAGCTTCTCTATCCTTAAAAACTTTTCTGTAGTTAAAGTTAAAAAATTAGTCTTAGCAAAACTTAAATTAATTAATATTTATTAATTTTTTACTATGTTGAGTGCTAACCAACTTCGCCAACAATATTTAGATTTTTTTAAAAAACAGCAACATTTAATTATTCCTTCAGCATCGCTCGTTCCCGAAAACGATCCGACTACTTTATTTACTACGGCTGGGATGCAAGCAATGATGCCTTATCTATTGGGAGCTCCCTATCCTCATAGCAAGCGTGTGGCTGATTCTCAAAAATGTTTTAGAGCTCAAGATATTGAGGAAGTGGGCGATAATCGTCACACTACTTTTTTTGAGATGTTGGGTAATTGGTCTTTGGGAGATTATTTTAAAAAAGAACAGCTCGGTTGGTTTTTCCAATTTTTAACTGAAACAGTAGGGTTACCTGCTGAAAAATTATATGTCACTGTGTTTGCAGGAGATGAAAAATATGGTATTGAAGCAGATCAAGAAGCGGCTCAGATTTGGCAATCACTATTTGCTCAAAAAGGGATTCAGGCTGAAATTATGGAAAATCCCACCCAGATAGGTGCCAATCATCCTCAGGCTCGTATTTTTTTCTACCCAGCTGAGAAAAACTGGTGGTCTCGTTGTGGAGTTCCTGATAATATGACTGAAGGCGAGCCCGGTGGTCCTGACAGTGAAGTGTTTTATGATTTTGGTCCAGAATTTAAATTTCATGAAAACTCTCAGTATGCAGACCAACCTTGTCATGTTAACTGCGATTGTGGCCGTTATTTAGAGATTGGTAACAGTGTTTTTATGCAGTATCAAAAAATTAAGGCTGGTTTTAAAACTTTACCCCAGCGCAATATTGATTTTGGTGGCGGTTTAGAAAGAATTTTGGCTGCCAGCCATAATCAGCCTGATATTTTTCAAACAGATTTATTTTTACCTTTAATTGAGCAGATTAAAACTATCTCCAGTCAATCATACAGTCAAGACAATCAAGTTCATTTTCGCGTGATTGCCGATCACATCAAGGCAGCTGTCATGCTGATGGCTGATGGTGTTTTGCCCAGTAATAAAGATCGCGGTTATGTAGTGCGCCGTTTGCTGCGTCGAGCTTTAAGACATGCTAAATATTTAACTAATCAGCCAGAATTATTAACTCAATTAATTCCTGGCGTGATGAAAATTTATGAGGAAGCTTATCCTAGTTTACTCTCTCAACAAGAAAAAATTGCGACTCTAGTGACAGCAGAAACTAATAAGTTTGAAAAAACTTTGGCTAAAGCTTTGCAACAGTTTGATAAACTGTTGGCAGCCAAGCAGGTACTTAATGGAGAGTTAGCCTTTAGTATTTATCAAAGTTGCGGCTTTCCTTTAGAAATGATGGTTGAGGAAGCTCAAACTAGAAATATTAAACTTGATCCGAATTTAGAACAAGAGTTTGATCAAAAAAAACAGCTTCACGCCCAAGTTTCTAAGGTTGGTGCAGATGAAAAATTCAAAAAATAGTTTTGCTGGCTGCTAATTTTAATCTCAGCACACACTAACTATTTTTCATATTGTATAATGAAATGATATGGACCTGCCGAACCTTTTTTCTAAATCTTTAACCAAAAAAAACAGGCTATTTATTTTGACTGTTTTAACTGATCAATCGATTCATTCTGCCTTATGGAGAGTGATTGAGCAAAAGGTGGTGATTGTTAGTAAATCAAAAGTGAGATTTTATAGTACGCAGAAAGAGCAAACTATTCAGTTAGATGAAAGTTTGCAGGATTTAGACGAACAAGCAGAAGATACAGATCAAATTTTATTTGCTTTTGAATCAAACTGGATTGAAAATAACTCCATTTTAGAATCTCACGAAAAAGAACTGAAAACATTGACTGATGAATTGGCTTTAAAAGCAGTTGGTTTCGTGTCTATTACTGAAGCAATTCATCAATATTTAATCAAGGATAATGGTTATTTTTCTGCTATTGTTTTATATGTGGGAGCTAGTTTTTTGGATTTATTAGTTATCCGTCAAGGTAAAACAGTTGGCTCGCTGTCTGTGGGTCGTTCACAAGATATTGTGTCTGACGTCCAAGAAGCATTGGCTAGATTAGGAAAAGACTTTTCAGCTAATGGCCAAAAATTGCCACCTAATATTGTATTAGCCTCTGCAGTGATTGATCAAGAAAAATTAAGACTTTATCAACAGCAGTTGATCACTTTAGATTGGACTCAGGATTTTAATTTTATTCAAAAACCAGTCATCGAGTTAATTGACCCTGATCGTTTATTGGAATTAATCACTAAACATTGTGGCGAAACTACAGCTCAAAGTATTGGCTTAATGACTCATACTGGTCAAGACGAGACTCAGTCACAGCCAGTTCAGAAAGAGGCTCAACCTAGCTCCACTAGTTTTGGGGTGCCGATTAATCTAGCCACATTACCAGCTACTGCATCCCAGCCTGCAGAATTAGCAGTTGAAGTTGATCAGAATTTAACCAAAGTTGAACAACCAAACGCTACTGTTCTTAATACAACCAAAAAAGCTAAAAAAAAGATTTTTAGCTTTTTATCTTTGAAAAAGAAAACTACTCAGCCTTCCAAGCCAGCAGCTGCTTCAACCCCAATGACTCATAAAAAAATTAATTTTAAACTGATCATCATTATTAGTATGATTTTTGGCATACTGGCTTCAGGAGTAATTTCTTATTTTGTTCTTAAAGGGAAATATAAAGTTGAGATTGTCCTGACTCCGCAAACTAAAACTATTCAAAAAACAACCATTATCACTCTAGATTCTTCTATTAAATCCTCTGTTCCGAGTGAGGGTTTACTCAAGGCTGAAGCTATTGAACATGAGGTTTCAGGAACGCAAACTAACCCTACTACTGGCAGTAAAGAAATAGGTGAAAAAGCACGTGGTGAAGTGACGGTTTTTAATAAAACAGATGAAGAAAAAATCTTTGGTGCTGGTACAATTTTTAAAACCGAGCAACTAGAGTTTGAGTTAACAGAAGAATTAGTTGTGCCCGCTGCTACAGTTGAAGAAAATGAGACTGGTGATGGAGAAGTGAAGGTGTTTGGCAAGATTAATACCAACTTAACTGCTCTTGAGATTGGTACTGATAGTAATGTGGGCAATAATACTGAATTTAATATTGATGATTTTAGCGACAACACTTATTCAGCCAAGGCAGTGGCAGAGTTTTCAGGAGGCACTAGCGAAACAGTACAAACAGTTGCCCAAGAAGATAGGGAAGAATTATTAGTTACTTTAAAGCAAAAGTTGCTTAATCAAGCTAAAGAAGAGCTCAATGCCAAAGATGTTTCTGATCGTTATATTATTCCCACTGATATTTATCAAGTGGTCAGTTCAGAATATAATTATCAAGTTGATGAAGAGGCTGATGAACTTAGTTTACAGTTGACTTTAAAAGTCCAGGCTTTAACTTATACTACTCAAGATTTAACTTCTTTATCTCAGGCAGTGTTGGAAAGCGAAATACCTGAAAATTATGTCTTTGTTGATGAGGAGCCCCAGATTATGTCTAAGGTTTTGCCAGATGAGGAAACTGATCAAACTAAATTAGAAGCAGAAATTATTGGCAAAGCTAAAGCAGTTATTGCAGCAGAAGCATTGAGCCAATCGTTGCTGGGATTAACTTTAACAGAGGCGCAATCACAGTTGAATCAACGAGAAGCTATTGCTAATATTGAGTTCATTTATAGTCCTTCATTTGCCAAGAGATTATTGCCATCTCTGCCCCATGACAGCAATCGTATTATTGTTACTAGCAATTGAGAATCATTATGTCTCAGCCCAGTAATTACGGATTAGATCGTAACAAGCTTATCAAACTTTATCGTCAAGCTTTAATAGAACAAGGTAGCTATGAAAAAGTGGAGGCAGAGGTTGAAGCTAAGTTGACCAGACTATCTATAGCTGAAAAAGTAGAAGAGCATGTTGACGAGGTACATAAAAAACAAGCGATCCGTTCTGTTCCAGCCTTAGTGCGTTATGGAGCCAGTTTGGTGCCGGTTTTTTTGATCACTGTTGGTCTATTTTTACTTGGTACAGCAGCAATCCCAATTGCTAGCTTTTATTTGAAGAGTTTGCCTAAAACTCCAACTTTGATCGCTCCAATTCCTCAAGAAAATGTTTTGCACTCAACTTATTTAGCAGTGTCTGGTGATAATGCTGTTGACAGTTTAGAACAAGACTTAGCTCAACTTAAAACCGGTCCGGTAATAGTGGATGCCGAGCTTGATTACACCAATCTTTCCAACTGGTTTGAAGATCAAATGGTCACAGATCTCAATAATAGAACCAGTTTATTAACCAGACAAACTGGAGAGTATATTCTGGAAATTCCAGAATTAGGAGTGACTAATGCTGTGGTCAAGATTGGCGGTATTAATTTAGAGGAAAGTCTGATTCAATATCCAGGCACATCATTACCTGGAAAACCAGGTTCGCCGGTGATTTTTGGTCACTCACTCTTAAGACAATTTTATAATCCTAAAGAAAATAATCCCAGAAGATATTACTCAATTTTTAGTACTATCATGACCCTTAAGCCTGGAGATAAAATTTATTTAGTGTATGGAGATATTAAATATACTTACATGGTTCAAAGTACAACAGAAGTTAAGCCGACTGATACTTATATTTTGTCACAGGATTATAATAATCATCAACTGAAAATAGTGACCTGTGTTCCTGAAGGGACTTCTTTGCGAAGAGGCGTGGTCACGGCTCAATTAATTAGAGATGATTAATTGGTTTTACTCAGTTTTAAAAATTGTAGTGGGTTAAGTATGAAAAAAATATTGGCGCTAGATTTCGGCACAAAAAGAATTGGTTTAGCAGTGAATCAGGAACTGTTGGCTGTGCCAGTTAAAATAATTACTTATCAAAAACAAAGTGAAGCGCTAGAAGAGATTGTTGCTTTTTGTCAAAAAAATAACATAGAGTTAATTGTGCTAGGACTTTCAGAGCAAAAATCAGCAGAAAAAACGCAACAATTTGGTCATAAATTAAAATCACTGATTTCAATTCCGTTAGTTTATAGTGATGAAACTTTATCTTCAGTTGAAGTGATAGAAAGATTAAAATTGAGGCATAAACCTTTACCTAAAGAGATTGATCACTATGCTGCCGCCTTTATTTTAGAAGAGTGGTTAATTCTCAATTCTTTGCAAACGCTTGAATAAACTTGAGAATTCAAGCTAAATCATTTAATTTATGTTACACTAACTCTCACCACTACCTATCAATAGCAATTTCCACACCTATATGTTAAAAAATAACTCACGCCTCATTCGCGCTTTCACCATTATTTTCTTAATTGTATTAGCTGTTGTAGCGATTGTTAGTATCGGTATGTTTTTATTACAAGCTCCTGATCATTCCAATCAACAGTTAGCCAGATTTGTGGTTAATAAGGGAGAGAGCGTCACTAGCATTGGTGCGAAATTACAAGAACAGGGATTGATCAAAAACAAGCTTGCCTTTAGGCTTTATTACAAGGTTTATCAGGATCAGTATCAAATTCAAGCAGGTAGTTTTGAGCTTTCTCCTGCCATGGATGTGAAAACAATCTTGCAAACTTTGGGCGAAGGAACCGATGACTTATGGGTAACTTTACCAGAGGGTTTAAGGCGGGAAGAAATGGCTGCTAGTTTAGCTGCGTACCCTTTACTGTATTTTGATGAGGCAGAATTTTTAACCCAAACTATTGCTTTAGAAGGGCAGTTATTTCCTGACACCTATTTAGTTCCTAAAGAAATTACTACTCAAGCTTTGGTCAAGCTAATGAATAATACATTCGAAAAAAGAATTGCTCCTTTTGAAAAAGAGTTTGATCAATCTCAATACTCTTTTATTGAAATACTAACTATGGCTTCTTTAATAGAGAGAGAAGGTCGTACTCTTGAGGAAATGAAGGCTATTTCTGGAATTTTATGGAAAAGATTAGAACTAGGTATGGCTTTACAAGTTGATGCGACTTTACAATATGCCAAAGGCTATGATGAAGTGACTGGAGGCTGGTGGACCACTCCTCTTGCTCAAGATAAAACTATTGATTCTAGATATAATACTTATCTTAATCCTGGTTTACCACCCAATCCGATTTGCAATCCTGGTTTAAATGCGATTGAAGCTGCTGTTAGGCCAACCGTGACTGACAATCTTTTTTATCTTCATGATAATCAAGGTCAGATCCATTTTGCTCAAAATCTTGACCAGCATAATCAAAATGTAAACAAATACTTGCGTTAATATATTTATGCTGATAAAATACGCTTCTATGTAATTGTAGTATTCTGGTTTGCTTGGAAAAATGGGTTTAACAGGCAGTTGGCGCTTACGATTATTAGGCCTTGAGGAAATTATGCTTGTCCGCTTCTTTTATATAGATTTTGATATTTAGTTTTAATAAATAATAAATATACACATTCAAATTAGTGATTTTTCAAAACTAATTTTCAAGCTCGTTATTCTAGAGGCTACAAGGTTAGCCTCTTTTTAACTTGTCTTTTATTAATAAAGGAACCTCTATGCACAAAAGCCAACGACAATATTGGGGACAAAAACACGGAATTTTACCAGAATTAGATTTAATTGGTTTACAAATCGAAAGCTATGAAGATTTTTTGAAAAATGGTATTGAAGAATCATTGTCCCAAATAAATGGTGGCAAAGGCATTGAGGACTATACAGGTAAAAACTGGCTTTTAAAATTTGGTTCACATCGTTTTAATGAACCTAAATACTCTGTTGCCGAAACTAAAAAGAAAAATTTAAGCTACGAAACTTCTCTCTATGTAGAAACAACTTTGATTAACAGAAAAACTGGCGAACGCAGAACCCAGGACGTCTTTTTAGGAGATATTCCTAAAATGACTCCAGTCGGTACTTTTATTATTAATGGTATTGAGCGTGGTATTGTGACTCAGCTAGTCAGATCACCTGGAGTGTTCTTTTCAGGAGAAGAATATCGTAATACAGGAGAGGTTTATTATTTGGCAGAGCTGCGTCCTTTGCGAGGTTCTTGGATTGAAATTGCTGTTAGTCGTCGTCATGTGATTACAGTTAAGATTGATCGTCGTCGTAAAATTCCTGCCACTGTTTTATTGCGCGCTTTAGGTATTGAAACTGATGAAGAAATTAGAGCCCTTTATCAAGATATTTCCAAAACTGATGAACTTAATTTAATTGAAAATACTTTAGAAAAAGATGATACCTCTACTAAAGATGAAGCCTTAGTAGAGATTTATGAAAAATTACGTCCTGGAGAACCAGCCACAATTGATACTGCCAGAGATTATTTTAAAACTCATTTCTTTGATGAAAGACGTTATAACTTAGGTCAAGTAGGACGTTATAAACTCAACCGCAGATTAAAAACCAAAACTGATGAAAATTTAACAGTTTTAGATAAAACAGACATTGTTGAAACCATCAAATATTTGATTGGGTTGCAAAATGGTCAAGGTAAAGTGGATGATATTGATCATTTAAGTAATCGTAGAGTGCGTCGCATTGGAGAGTTAGTTAAAGATACTGCTTTTAGAATTGGTTTAATTAGATTAGAAAAATCCATTAGAGAAAAAATGTCTTTAACCAAGACAGATTCAAGCTTAACTCCTTCTGCTTTAGTAAATGCTCGACCCTTAATTGCTACCGTCTCTCAATTTTTCCGCCGCAACCGTTTATCTGCTATTTTAGATCAAACCAATCCTTTATCAGAAATTGATAACTTACGTAGATTATCAGTTTTGGGTAGTGGTGGTGTGACCAGAGAACGCGCTGCTTTCTCAATGAGAGACATCAATGTTTCTCAATATTCTAGAATTTGTCCAGTTCGTTCACCCGAAGGTCCCAATATTGGTTTGGTCACTTATTTAGCTCTTTATACTAAAGTTAATGATTTTGGCTTTTTGGAAGCACCCTATCGTAAAGTGGTTTCTGAAAAAGGTAAGATGAAATTAACTGATGAGATTGTTTATATGGCTGCTGATGAAGAGGAAGATTATAAGATTACTCATGCTGAATTAGAGATTGACGAGAAAAATTTTATTAAAAATGAATGGGTTGCTTTCCGTTTTAATAATCAATTCATGGAAGGTCCAGTTGATCAAGTTGAGTTTATTGATGTGGTTCCTAGACAAGTGGTGGGAACTTCTGCATCTTTAATTCCTTTTATTGCTAATGATGAAGCTAACCGTGCTTTAATGGGAAGCCATATGCAATGTCAGGCTGTGCCCTTAGTCAAAGCAGAAGCTCCGATTATTGGAACTGGCATGGAAGAAGCTGTTTCTAGAGCCATGAATCGTACTATCTATGCTCGACATGGTGGTGTAGTTGATTATGTTGATGGTCAAAAAGTGATGATTAAGCTTAACAAAACTGAGCTAAAAGATGCTCAAAAAGAACACGCTCAGGCAGAAATTAATAACGTGTCTTTATCAGAAGATAAAGAAGTTTATAAAATTTCTAAATTTGTCAGAACTTCACAAAGTACTAGCTACTCTCAAAAACCATTAGTCAATGTGGGAGATAAAGTTAAAAAGGGTGATTTATTAATTGACGGACCTGCTTCAGATAATGGTGAGTTAGCTTTGGGTACTAATTTATTCATTGCTTATGCTTCATATGATGGTTTGGGTTATGAAGACGCTATTGTGATTTCGGAAAGATTAGTTAAAGAAGATTTATTAACTTCTGTTTATATTAGTGAACATGAAGCTCAAATTATGGACACTAGATTAGGTCCAGAAGAATTGACTAACGATATTCCTAATGTTTCTGAAAATTATTTAGCTAACTTAACTGAAGATGGTATTGTCCGTATCGGTAGTGAAGTTGCTTCAGGCGATATTTTGGTTGGTAAAGTTGCTCCTAAGGGAGAGACAGAATTAAGCTCAGAAGAAAGATTGTTAAGAGCTATTTTTGGAGAGAAATCAAAAGAAGTGCGCGATACCTCTTTGCGCATGCCTCATGGAGAGCGAGGAACTGTGATTGATGTGCAAGTTTTGGATAGAGATCAGGATGATGAACTCAATCCTGGAGTTTTAAAACAAGTTAAAGTCAGAGTGGCTGAAAAAAGAAAAATCAAGGTTGGTGATAAATTAGCTGGACGTCATGGTAATAAGGGAGTTATTTCTAAAATTGTCCCAGTTTGTGACATGCCTCATCTTGAGGATGGTACTCCGGTCGATATTATCATTTCACCTTTATCTGTTTTGGCTAGAATGAACTTAGGTCAGCTATTAGAAGCTCACTTAGGTTGGGCTGCTCAGAAATTAGGTTACAAAGTGGCTTTGCCAGTTTTTGAAAGTTTTGATGAAGATAAAATTTGGCAAGAATTAGCCAAAGCAGGTTTACCAGTATCTGGTAAAGCGCAACTTTTTGACGGTAGAACAGGTCAACCTTATCGCGAACAGACCGCGGTTGGTATCACCTATATGCTTAAGTTAGCACATATGGTTGATGACAAGGTTCATGCTCGTTCCACAGGTCCTTATTCTTTGGTGACTCAACAACCTTTGGGTGGAAAAGCTCAAATGGGTGGACAAAGAGTGGGAGAAATGGAGGTTTGGGCTTTGGAATCTCACAAAGCTGCTTATACTTTACAAGAAATGTTAACTATTAAGTCTGATGATGTGGGAGGACGCTCCAAGGCCTTTAAGGCTATGGTTAAGGGAATTGATATTCCTGCTCCGACCGTTCCTGAATCATTCAGAGTCTTAATGAGAGAATTAAATGCGCTTTCTTTAGACGTTATTCCTTTGGATTTAAGAGAAGAGGAAGAAAAGGAAGAAGAAGTGGCAGAAGAAATTATTGAAGATGCTGATTTATCCTTTGATGATGAAGAAGAAATTTCAGTTAAAGATACAGAAACTACTGAAGGTGAAGCAGAACTTGATGTCGATGATGTTGAAGAAAAAGAACCTACTCAGGAAGATTTGAAACAAACTGAGGTAGCTGATGATGAAGATGAAGAGATGGATGCAGACGATGATGACGACGCAGAGATTTAAATCATTAATTATCAGGATATTGTCACACTTTATTCAATATTACAGCCAATTAACTTAACTCAAAGCTTATGAAAAACATTATTGACTTTACCGCGCTTCAGATAAAAATTGCTTCACCAGAAGATATTCTTGAATGGTCCTATGGAGAAGTAAAAGATCCAGAAACAATTAACTATCGTTCTCTTAAACCAGAAAAAGATGGTTTATTTGACGAAAAGATTTTTGGACCGGTAAAGGATTATGAATGTCACTGTGGAAAATACAAAAGACGTCGTTACAAAGGTATTATTTGTGATAAATGTGGTGTGGAAGTAACTCATTCAAGTGTGAGAAGAGAAAGAATGGGTCATATTGAGTTGGCTACTCCAGTTGCTCATGTGTGGTATTTCAGAGGCGCTCCTTCAATTTTTTCTCGTTTACTAGATATTTCTCCTCGAGATGTTAGCTCAATCATGTATTTTGCTCAATACATTGTGATGAAGGTTGATGAAGGTTCTCGTGCTTCCATTTTAGATAATTTAGATATTACTCAAGTAGAAGCAGAAGAAAATTTACGTCAAGAAGCCGAGTTAAAAATTAAAGAGATTTTAGCAGGATTGAAAAAAGACCAAACACTGCTCGCAGAAAAAATTACTAAAAAAGAAACTTTGGAATTAAAACAAGAAGCTTTAGCTCTCAAAGCTAAGAAAATTATTTTTTCCATTAAACAAGAATTATCAGAACAAGTTGAGCGTAACACTGAAATTTATGAAACCATGAAAGCCATGGTCAAGGGTATTAAACAAAAATCGGTTTTAACTGAAGATGAATATATTAAATTAATTGATTATCATGCGGAAAGTTTTATTGAAGTCGGCATGGGAGCTGAAAGCATTTATCGCTTAGTTCAAGAGCTTGATTTAGAGAACCTTGAAGATCAACTGCGTAAAAAAATTGAAGACACTAGAAGCAAAACAAAATCTAGTTCTTATATTAAGCGTTTAAGAGTGATTGAAAGTTTGAAAAAAGCTAAACTTAATCCAGAATGGATGTTTATTAAAGTTTTGCCAGTGATTCCTCCAGATTTAAGACCAATGGTTCAACTCTCTGGTGGTAGATTTGCTTCTTCTGATCTTAATGATTTATACAGAAGAGTGATTAATCGTAATAATCGTTTAAAACATTTAATCGAGTTAGGTGCTCCTGATATTATTTTACGTAATGAAAAGAGAATGCTGCAGGAAGCAGTTGATTCTTTAATTGACACTAAAGTTGCTACTCGTCGTCGCCCTCAAAGACTACCTTTAAAATCTTTGTCTGACATGCTTAAAGGTAAAAAAGGTCGTTTCCGTAGAAATTTATTAGGCAAACGCGTTGACTATTCTGGTAGAAGTGTGATCGTGGTTGGTCCAAACTTAAGATTGAATGAATGTGGTTTACCTAAAGATATGGCTTTGGAAATGTTTAAACCTTTTGTCTTTCACGAATTGATTTTACAAGGAGCTGCGCCCAATGTAAAAAGTGCTCGTAATTTAGTGGATCGTCGTGAACCAGAAGTTTACGATGCTTTGGAAAAAGTCACTAAAAATCATCCTGTGTTATTAAATCGTGCTCCAACTCTACATAAATTGGGTATTTTAGCTTTCTATCCTAAATTAATTGATGGAAAAGCAATTGAGATCCATCCTTGTGTTTGTTCTGGTTATAATGCTGACTTTGACGGAGACCAAATGGCTGTCCATTTGCCTTTGACCAAAGCAGCTCAACAAGAATCTATTGATTATATGATGGCTAGTAAAAATTTATTAAAGCCAGCTAATAGTCAGCCTATTACTGTACCTAATAAAGAAATGGCTATGGGTATTTTCTATCATACTCGTATGAATGAATCCTTGGCCGAGCATCCTAGCATTTTTGCTGATGAAGAAGAAGCGATGCATGCTTATCAGATTGAGTTGATTGATTTGCATCAACCGATTAAAGTGCGCATTAGCAAAGCAGGCAAAACAGCCATCATTCGTACCACTTATGGTCGAGTTGAGTTTAATCACATTTTACCTGATAGTATGCCTTTTCTTAATGAGGCTGTGAACTCAGAAAAGATCAAAACCGTGGTGACTCAAGCTATTGAAACTTTGGATGAAGAAGTGATTGTTAATATTATTGATAATATTAAAGACTTAGGCTTTAAAGCAGCTACTCTTTCTGGTATTTCAGTTGGAGTGAATGATTGTATTATTAATCGTTCTAAAGATAATATTATTAAAAAATCAAACGATAAATCAGAAAAACTTCATGAAGATTATCAGCAAGGTTTAATTACTGATGACGAGCGCAAAAAGAAAAATTTTGATATTTGGATGAACACCACCGAAACAGTGGCTGATCTAACTTGGCAATCTTATAGTGAAGATAATGCTGTTAAAGTCATTATTAACTCTGGAGGTACCAGAGCTTCTAAAGATCAAGTGAAACAGTTGGCTGCCATGAGAGGTTTGGTAGTTGATCCATTAGGTAATATCGTTGAGATGCCGATTAAATCTAACTTTAGAGAAGGTTTATCAATTTTTGAGTATGTTAACTCTGCTAGAGGTTCTAGAAAAGGGTTAACTGACTCAGCTTTGAAAACCGCTGATGCTGGTTACTTAACTCGACGTTTAGTAGATGTTTCTCACGATATTATTATTCGTATGGAAGACTGTGGCACAGACGAAGGTATTGAGATTACCAAAGATGAAAATCTTGATCTCTTTATCAATCGTATTAGTGGCAGAGTAGCCCTAGATGATGTGGTGATTAAAGATAAAGTTTTAGTTAAGAGAGATGAGTTAATCACTCCGGCTATGGCAGAAATAATTAGCAAGGCAGAGATTGTTAGCATTAAGGTTCGCTCTCCTCTGACTTGTGCAGCCAGAAAAGGCCTTTGTGCCAAGTGTTATGGTCGTGATTTCTCTAGTCGTGAGTTAGTCACTATCGGGACTCCAGTTGGAGTTATTGCTGCTCAATCAATCGGAGAACCAGGTACTCAGTTAACTATGAGAACCAAACACTCAGCTGGTATTGTTGGTTTGGATGTGACTCAAGGTTTACCTCGTGTGGAAGAGTTGTTTGAAAATAGAACTCCAAAATCTAAAGCTATTATTTCTCGTATTGCTGGTAAAGCTAAGATTTCAGAAAAAGATGGCGAAAGATTTATCGAGATCAAATCAACCACTGATGATGATTCTGAAGTCTATGCTCTGGCTGCCAATGCTAAACTGGCTATTGAAAATAAAGAGCTAGTCTATGCAGGCCAAAAACTCACTTTAGGTTCGGTTGATCATAGCCAATTGCTAAAAATTAAAGGTTTGCTCGCTACCCAACTTCATATTGTTCGTGCTTTACAAGCGGTGTATGAATCTCAGGGAATTGGTATTAATGATCGCCATTTTGAAACTATTGTCAGAAAAATGGGTGATAAAGTTAAAATTAAAGATTCAGGAGATACTACCTTATTAACTGGAGAAGTGGTGGTTAAGAGCAATTTCTTAGATGTGAATGACGATGTGATGGCATCAGGTGGAGAGCCGGCTGTGGCTGAAGTTTTGCTTTTGGGTATTACCAGAAGTGCTTTATACACAGACTCTTGGTTGTCAGCCGCATCATTCCAGCACACTAAACGCATTTTAACTGCTGCTGCCATTAATGGAGATATTGATTACTTAGAAGGACTCAAAGAAAACGTGATTATAGGTCGTTTAATTCCAACCACTTATGATCGTGCAGCAGTTGCTCCTTAATTATAAAGTGGTTAAAAAGAGCAACTAGTGCTGAAAAAAATTATTTTACGTGTTACAATCTTGACTTAATTAAAAAAATATTAAACTTAAGAGTCTAGAACTGGAAATAACAATCTTATTATTTTTGTTTTTGACTTTAATTAAATTATACATATGCCAACCATTAACCAACTGATCCGCAAAGGTCGTGTTCAAAAAAGAAATGCTATTAAAGCCACGGTTTTAAGAAAAAATTATAACTCGGTTACAGGCTTGATTTCTAAAGGATTCAATCCTCAAAAAAGAGGTGTCTGCACTGTAGTGAAAACCATGACTCCTAAGAAACCTAATTCTGCTTTGCGTAAAGTGGCTAGAGTACGTTTATCTAATAAAGTTGAGGTAACTGCTTATATTCCTGGCGAAGGCCACAATTTAGCAGAACACAGTATTGTCATGGTTGAAGGTGGTAGAGTTCAGGACTTACCAGGTGTAAAATATCACATTATTAGAGGAGTTTATGACTGTGCTGGTGTTGAAAACAGAAAATCAAGTCGTAGCAGATATGGAGTTAAAAAATCATAATATTTATTTCTGATTTAATTTTTTGCAGCTTTGCTGCTTATAGATAAATCAGAATGGGGTTCTAAGGGGGATTCCCCTTAGTAGAGCTTATTTTATAAATAATATTAAATAAGCGACAGAAAAGCAGGCTTTGATCTTGCAAAGCAAGACAAAACGCTGAGGAGTTTCACTCCTCAGAAATGAACGAAGTGAATTTATTTTAATATTTAAGCAAAACATTATATGCGTACCAAAAAAAATTATCTTAGAACCACCGAGCCAGATACCAAATATCACTCAGTTTTAGTCACTAAATTAATTAACAGAGTTATGCTGGATGGTAAAAAAACAGTGGCCAGCAATCATGTTTATTTTGCTATTGATACTGTGTGTAAACAAACAAAAATAAAACCTCAAGAATTAATGGAAGAGATCATTGACAAGGTAGCTCCTAAAGTTGAAGTGAGAACCAGAAGAGTTGGTGGAGCTTCTTATCAAGTACCTATGCCTGTTACCCCTCGTAGAGCAAGTTCGCTGGCTATGCGTTGGTTAGTCACAGAAGCAGCTAAAAGACCTAATGCCAAACATCATACATACGGAGAAAAATTAGCCACAGAAATTTTAGAGGCATTGAATGGAGAAGGTGGAGCCATTGATAAGAAAAATAATGCTCACAGAATGGCTGAAGCCAATAAGGCTTTTGCTCATTTTAAATGGTAAATTTTCCTTGGTTAAATATCAGATATAAATAATTTCTAAACTTTGTTATTGGTGAATTTTAAGATTTTAAACAATAAATTTTACCTTTTTACTCAACGTCAGTTACAATATTTAATACGCTAAATATACCCTACTATGGCTGAAAAAAAATCTTATCACAAACAAGTTCCTTTAGACCGAGTGAGAAATATCGGTATTATTGCTCATATTGATGCTGGTAAAACTACCACCACCGAGCGCATTTTATTTTACACCGGCCGTAGTTATAAAATTGGAGAAGTGCACGAGGGCGAAGCAATGATGGACTGGATGGAACAAGAACAAGAAAGAGGCATTACTATTCAATCTGCAGCTACCACTACCTTTTGGAAACAGTATTTTGATTCTCATTTACCCAAAACAGACTATCGCATTAACATTATTGATACTCCTGGACACGTTGATTTCACTGCTGAAGTGGAGCGTTCTTTGCGTGTTTTGGATGGTGGTATCACTGTTTTAGATGCCAGTGAGGGTGTTCAATCTCAATCCGAAACTGTCTGGAGACAGGCGGATAAATATAATGTGCCTCGTATTTGTTGGGTTAATAAAATGGATAAACTCGGTGCTGATTTTGAAATGACTTTACAAGATATCAGAGATAAATTTGGAGTTACCCCAGCTGTCATGGTTCATCCTATGGGAGCAGAAACAAGCTTTAGAGGAGTGATTCAACTTTTAGAAAAGAAAGCTTTATTTTGGAAAGACTCTTCGGCTGATACTGAACCAGAAATTAAAGAAATTCCTGAGGAATATCAAGCCATTGTAGAGAAAAAAAGAGCTGAGTTAGTGGAAGTGATTGCAGAAACCGATGATGTATTAATGGAAAAGTATTTAATGGAACAAGAAATTTCTGTTAATGAGTTAAAAGCAGCTTTGCGCCAAGCCACTATTGATTATAAATTAGTACCTATTTTTTGTGGTAGTTCTTTTAAAAATACTGGCGTCCAAGTTTTATTAGATGGAGTAATTGATTATTTACCTTCGCCACAAGATATTGATCAAATTACTGGTAAAAATCCTGATACCAATGAGGATGAAATCAGACATTTGGTGCCTGAAGAAAGTTTTTGTGGTTTGGCTTTTAAAATTCAAACCGATCCTCACGTAGGTACTTTAACCTATGTTAGAGTTTATTCTGGTGTTTTACAATCTGGTAGCTATGTTTATAACTCTAGTACTAAAACTAAAGAAAGAGTGGGTCGTTTGCTGTTGATGCACTCCCATGAACGAGAAGAGATCGCTGAAGCTCGCTCTGGAGAAATAGTGGCTATTATTGGTTTAAAAAATACTTCTACCGGAGACACTTTATGTGATGAAGAACACCAAATTATTTTGGAAAGAATTATTTTTTCTGAGCCAGTGATCTATCTGTCAATTGAACCTAAAACCAAAGATGATCAGGAAAAAATGAGTGTTGCTTTGAATAAGTTAAGCAGCGAGGATCCCACCTTTGCCATCAAGGTGGATGGCGACACTGGTCAAACTCTAATTGGTGGTATGGGTGAGTTGCATTTGGAAATTTTGGTAGATCGTATGCGTCGTGAGTTTAATGTTAATGTCAGCACTGGTAAACCTCAAGTTGCTTATCGGGAAACGATTATGGAAACCTCTCAAGGAGAGGGTAAATACATCAAGCAATCTGGAGGAAGAGGTCAGTATGGTCATGTGTTACTAAAAATTGAAC